>NZ_BAAAZP010000158.1:0-30024 GCF_039536965.1 Nonomuraea antimicrobica
GTGGATCGAGGAGCCGTTGGACGCCTATGACGCCGAGGGGCACGCGCAGCTCGCCGCCGCGCTCGACACGCCTATCGCCACCGGGGAGATGCTCACGAGCGTCGCCGAGCACGTACGGCTCATCGAGGCCCGCGCCGCCGACATCATCCAGCCGGACGCCCCCCGCGTCGGCGGCATCACCCCGTACCTCAGGGTCGCCGCGCTGGCCGACCACGCCCACCTGGCGGTCGCGCCGCACTTCGTGATGGAGATCCACGTGCACCTGGCCGCCGCCCACCCGCGTGACTCCTGGGTCGAGCACATCGAGTGGCTCTCGCCGCTGTTCGAGGAACGGCTCGCGATCGAGGACGGGCGCATGCTCGTGCCCGACCGGCCGGGGCTCGGCCTCACGCTCTCCGAACGGGCGGGGGCCTGGCGGCTCGACCACGTCGAGTTCCCGGCCGGTGGCCGGTAGATTGTGCCCCGTGCCGCCAGACCCCGTGCCGCCGAACCGCAAGCTCGACCGTGACACCGGGCGCGGGCTCGCGTACGAGCTGGTCGAGCGGCTCAAGGCGCGCATCCTGGCCGGGGAGATCGCGCCCGGCCAGAGGCTGCCGACGGAGTCCTCGCTCATCCAGGAGTTCGGCGTCAGCCGTACGGTCGTGCGCGAGGCCGTCTCACGCCTGCAGGCGGCAGGGCTGGTCGAGACCTTCCAGGGGCGCGGCTCCTTCGTGCTCGCCCTGCCGCCTTCCACGGCCTTCTCGGTGGAGGCGGCGCAGGTCCGTACGCATCGCGACGTCCTCGACATGATCGACTTCCGAATCGGGGTCGAGTCGGAGGCGGCCGGGCTGGCGGCGGAGCGGCGTACCGAGCCGCAGCTCAAGGCCGTTGAACGGGCACTGGTCGACCTGGGGGGCACCGGCGTTCGCGGGCTGCCCGCGAACGCCGTCGAGGCCGACTTCGAGTTCCACCTCAAGGTCGCGCTGGCGTCGGGGAACCGGTTCTACTCGGACCTGCTGGCGTCGCTGGGGCCGATGATGATCATGCTGCCGCGTACGCGGCTGGAGCACGTCTACACGGTCACCGACGCCTCCCACTTCACCCGGGTGACGCTGGAGCACGAGAACATCTACCGGGCCATCGCCGACCAGGACGCGGCGGCGGCGCGGGCGGCGATGCGGCTGCACCTGTCCAACTCCCGCGCCCGCCTCCAAGCCCCTTAGCCGCGGCGCTCGGGGGCGCTCAGGACGTCGGCGAAGTCGTCCACCGCCAGCCCGCGTACGAGCACACCTGCGACCGCGTCTTGTCGGGGTCATTTGCGACAATCCATGCCATGACGAGCAAGAATGCCCCTGAGTTGCGCCAGTTCTGGCACCGGGACCAGATCGACGCCGAGTTGTCGCGTGAGCTGATCGACTGCTGGGTCGAGGTGAGCAATGCCGGTGGGGCCGTGGGGTTTCCGTTCCCGCCGGTGACCGCGGACGAGGTCGGCCCGGCCGCCGAGCGGCTCTTCGCGGGTCTGCATCCCGACCGCAGCCGCCTGGTCCTGGCCATGGTCGACGGCGTCCTGGCGGGCTGGCTGAACGTCCGTCGCGATCCCCATCCGCTCGTCGCGCACTGGGGCACGTTGCACCACGTCCAGTCGCACCCCGCCTTCCGGGGACGCGGCGTCGGGTCTGCCCTGATGGATCACGCCCGTCAGATCGCCCGTGCGGACATGGCTCTGGAACAACTTCACCTCGCCGCCCGGTCCGGGATGGGCCTGGAGCACTTCTACGGCGGTATGGGCTTCGAGGAGATCGGCCGCCGCCCCGGCGTCCTCCGCCTGGCGCCAGGTGACGACCGGGACGAGATCCTCATGGTCCTGACGCCTCTCTGATGATTCCCGTCGCTGCCGATCAGGTGCCGGTGTCGGCGTCTGCGGGAAATCGTTCTTTCAGCAGGCCGGTGACACGGGCGAAGCGGGTCAGTTCCTCCTGAGGGATGGTCTTGCCTGGGCCTTCGAGGAGAGCCGATGTGGACAGCCGGAAGATCAGGGCCCTGACCAGCATCTGAAGCCCGTCGTGGCTGGGCAGCGTGCTGTTGATGAGTGCTGGGGCCGCGTCGTGGTAGAGGAGGCCGTCGGCGACGACTATGGCTTCGGCGTACCCGACGGGCCGCCAATAGGGCGAGAAGTCGATCACGGCGGGCGGCTGCCCGGACTGCAGCAGCACATTCCCCGTCAGATCCCCGTGCACGAGCTGACTCGGTGTGTCCACGGGACGCTTGAGCGCCCGCAACGTCGTCAGCAGCCCGTCGGTGTGAGCCAATGCCACCGGGCCGATCTCGTCCCACGCGATGCGGTCGGCCACCGCCCAGGGATGCCGGCGCCGGTCGAGCAGGCCGGGCCGGGGCAGGTGACGCAACGCCTGGTGAAAAGCCCGGCCAGCGGCTATCAGCGTCGCCCACTCACCGGCCGGCCCTGCCCGGCCCGCCACGAACTCGTACGCCGCCCACCCGGCCACGACATGGCTTCCGTCGTCCGCGCGACAGGGCTGGGGGACTCGGAACTCCGCCGAGGGCGCCAGACCCGCGAACACCTCCGCGGACCATTCGGCCTCTTCCGCGTCGTCGACCGGCTTCAGGACCGCGTTCCCGGCTCGGAAGCTCTGTCCCTGGCCGCCCGCGAGCGGGTGCACCGCCCCCGTGAGGCGGAAGGCCGCGAGCACGCCGGCCGGGGGCTCGGTCATCGTTCTCAAGGTCATGGCGGACAGGGTGGCGGATCGCCGGCTCGTCGTGCACCTGAATTCGGGGTGCGTGACCGGTTGCCTGCGGCGCGGGTAAGGCCGGTGGACCGGGGCCGGGCGGCGCGGGTGGTCACCAGCGGGCCGTGTTGGGGGTGAAGGCGGGCACGACCGTACGCATGTACGCCGTGTCCTCCCGCCCCCGCTGCCCGCACCTCACGTACTGCTCGTGCAGGGCGGCCAGCGCGTCCTCGTCCAGTTCGACGCCGAGCCCCGGGCCGGTCGGCACGGCCACGCCGCCCTCGCGGAACTCCAGCACCCCCGGCTTGACGACCTCCTCCGTCTTCCACGGGTAGTGCGTGTCGCAGGCGTAGGTGAGGTTCGGGGTGGTGGCGGCCAGATGGGTCATGGCCGCCAGGCTGACCCCGAGGTGGGAGTTGGAGTGCATCGACAGCCCCAGGCCGAACGTCTCGCAGATGCCCCCGAGCAGCGCCGAGCGGCGCAGGCCGCCCCACAGGTGGTGGTCCGAGAGCACCACCTGCACGGCGTCGGCGGCGACCGCGGGCTTGAGATGCTCGAAGGCGATGACGCACATGTTGGTGGCCAGCGGGAGGCCGGTGTGCCGGGAGAGCGCCGCCATGCCGTCGATGCCGGGGGTCGGGTCCTCCAGGTACTCCAGGACGCCCGCGAGCCGGTCGGCCACCCCGATCGCGGTCTCGACCGTCCAGGCGCCGTTCGGGTCGAGGCGCAGCGCGTGCCCGGGGAAGGCCGCGGCCAGGGCCTCGACGGTCTCGATCTCGTGCTCGGGCGGGTGCACGCCGCCCTTGAGCTTGATGGCGGTGAAGCCGTACTCCGAGACCATCCGCCGCGCCTGGGCGACCATCTGCTCGGGCGTGCGGCCCTCGCCCCACGTGTCGTCGTCGTGCCCGGGGTGGCCCGCCCACTTGTAGAACAGGTACGCCGAGTACGGCACCCGCCCGCGTACCGCCCCGCCCAGCAGGTCGCTCACCGGCCGCCCCAGCGCCCTGCCCTGCAGGTCGAGCAGCGCCACCTCGAAGGGCGCCACCACGGTGTCCACGGCGCTGGAGACCTCCAGCATGCCGCCGAAGCTCGCGCCCGCCCCGCCCGTCGAGGCGCCCAGGGTCTCGACCACGACGCGGCGCAGGGCGTTGAGGTCGAAGACGTCCGCGCCGGGCAGGGCCGCGGCCACCGCCTCCAGCCGGCCGAGGTGGGCCCGGTCGGCGTACGTCTCGCCGAGTCCCACGAGGCCCTCGTCGGTGTGGACCTGGACGATCGCGCGCAGGACGTACGGCTGGTGGACGCCGACCACATTGAGCAGGGGCGGGTCGCGGAAGGCGACGGGGGTGACGGTGACCCGGCTGACCCGCCCGGCCGCGACGGTCATGAGATCTTCTCCTCCACGGGGTCGGAAGCAGGGGCGGACGTCCTGCGGCGCAGGGCCGCGCGGATCAGCGGCCACACGGCCACGAGCACGACCAGGGCGAGCACCGTGCCCGAGATGGGCCGGGTGAGGAAGCCGGTCGGGTCGCCGCCGAAGATCAGCAGCGACTGCCGCGCCGAGTTCTCGATCATCGAGCCGAGCACGAACGCCAGCACGAGCGGCCCCGGCTCGAAGCCGAACTTCTTCATCAGGTACCCCAGCAGGCCGAACGCGATCACCAGGAAGACGTCGTAGATCTGGTTGTTCACCGTGTACGCGCCCAGCAGCGTGATGAGCACCGTGATCGGCGCCAGGATCGCCGGACGGACCCGCAGGATCTTCACGAACAGCCCGACCATCGGGACGCTCATGATCAGCAGCAGGATGTTGCCGAGGTACATCGAGTTGACCACGCCCCAGAACACGTCCGGGTGCTCGGTGACCAGTTGCGGGCCCGGCTGGATGCCCTGGATCAGCAGCGCGCCGAACATCAGGGCCATCGTCGCGTTCGCCGGGATGCCCAGCGTGAGCAGCGGGATGAACGACGAGGTGGCGGCGGCGTTGTTGGCCGTCTCCGGCGCGGCCACGCCCTCGATCGCGCCCCGGCCGAAGCGCTCGGGCCGCTTGGCCCGCCGCTTCTCCAGCGCGTACGCGGCCAGCGACGACAGCACCGCCCCGCCGCCCGGCAGCACGCCGAGCACGAACCCGACGAGCGAGCCGCGCCCGATCGCGCCCTTGGCCTGCCCGAGGTCCTTGCGGGAGGGCCAGACGTCGCCGACCTCGACGGGGGAGTGCACCGCCTTGTGCCGCTGCTCCAGGTTGTGCAGGATCTCGCTCAGGCCGAACAGGCCCATGGCGATCGGGATGAAGTCGATGCCCTCGGCGAGGTTGAGGCTGCCGAAGGTGAAGCGTTCCGCGCTGGTGAACGTGTCGCGACCGACGGTCGCGATCAGCAGCCCGACGCAGGCCGCGATGACGGCCTTGAGCCTGTTGCCGTTGCCGACCGACGAGATCAGCAGCACGCCGAGGATGCCCAGGGCGGCGTACTCGGGCGGCCCGAAGTCGAGCGCGAACCCGGCCACGACCGGCGCGACCAGCGTCAGGCCGAGTATCGAGACCGTGCCGCCGATGAACGAGCCGATGGCCGCGATGCCCAGCGCGGTGCCCGCCCTGCCCTGTCTGGCCAGGGCGAAGCCGTCGAAGACGGTCACCACCGAGGACGCCTCGCCGGGCAGGCGGAGCAGGACAGAGGTGATCGTGCCGCCGTACTGGGCGCCGTAGAAGATGCCGGCCAGCATGATGATCGCGGACACCGGCCCGATGCCGTACGTGATCGGCAGCAGGATGGCGATCGTCGCGCCGGGCCCGAGGCCGGGCAGCACGCCGATGAGCATGCCGATGACGACGCCGATGAGGCAGTAGAGCAGGTTGGTCGGCTCGAGGACGACGCCGAAGCCGTTGAGGATCGGGGAGATGTCCATGCGACTTTCTCAGACGAGGTTTCTCAGACGAGGTTTCTCAGACGAGGTGGGGGAGCGGCACCTGCAGCAGCACCACGAACAGCAGGTAGAACGCCGCCACGGAGGCGACGCTGACGATGACGGCGGAGCGCCACGACTCCCCGCCCAGCCAGCGCAGCCAGACGAACATGAGCAGCAGCGAGGGGATCTCGAAGCCGATCAGCGGCAGCAGCGCGGCGAGCAGCACGAGGCTCACCAGGCCGGCCGCGGTGAGCAGGCTCGACCGGGAGAACCGTTCCGAGTCGGTCAGGCCGCGGCCCGTGGCGACGAGCGCGGCCGACAGGACGACGATGACGACGCTGACGGCGAACGGCCACAGGCCGGGCCCCGGCTGGGTGAGCCGTCCGAGCCCGAGCGCGTACGAGCCGATCGCGCCGCAGACGCCGACCGCCAGCGCCACCACGGCCGCCGCGACCTGCGAGACCGGCCCGGCGTGCGGCGGCCGGGCCGCGTCCGTCCCGTCGCCGGACGGGCTGGCGGGGGTGGGTTCGGGGATGGACATGCACACTCCTTCGTGGCGGGCGCGGGCCGCGGTCAGCCGGCCAGGCTGATGCCGAACTTGCCGAGCTGCGCCTGGTAGGTGGTGGCGTCGTTCCGCAGGGCCGTGAGGACCTCCTGCGGGGAGACCTCCATGGGGGTGAGCGAGTTGTCCTCGTTGAACTTCTTGTACTCCGGTGTGGCGAACGTCTTCCTGGCCACGTCCAGCAGCTTGGCCTTGACGCTCTCCGGCGTGCCCTTGGGCGCGGTCAGGAAGCGGTACTGGGTGACCAGCACGTCGAAGCCCTGCTCCTTGGCCGTCTTCACGTCGGGCAGGTAGGGGATGCGCTGCTCGGAGAAGACGGCGAGCGGGACGAGCTTGCCGGCCTCGATGTTCTCGATGGCCTCGCCGATCTGCATGGTGGAGACGTCCACCTGGTTGCCGAGCAGCGCGGTCAGGTTGGGGGCGCCGCCGTCGAACGGCACGGCGGTGGCCTCGATCCCGGCGGTCTTGAACGTCAGCGCGGAGGCGAGCTGGGCGCCGGTGCCGACGCCGGTGGTGCCGTACCGGATGGTCTTGCCGGCCTTCTTCATGTCCTCGATGGACGTGTAGCCGGACCGGGTGTTGGTCGCCATGACGTAGTCGTCGCGCGAGACGCCGGTGATGACGTCGAACGAGTCGATCTTCGTGGCCTCGGCGGGCGACACCGTGAGCGGCGTGATCGTGAAGAGCGAGGCGTTCTGCACGGCGATCTTGTAGCCGTCGGGCTTGGCCGACTGGAGCTCCTTGGCGTTGAGCGCGCCGTTGGCTCCGGGCTTGTTGAGCACGGGGGCGGAGACGCCGAGCTGCTTGCCCATGCCCTGGGCCAGCGCCCGCGTGATGAGGTCGGTGGAGCCGCCCGCGGAGGCGCCGACGCTGAACTCGATGTTGCCCGACGGATAGTCGCCGTCGCCGCCGCCGGAGGAGGTCGTCTTGACGCCGCCGCACGCGGTCAGCGCGATCGCGGCCGCTGCGCCGGCGACACCCAGGAGGACACGGCGGGGGGCTGTCCGAGATGTCGGCATTGACTGCTCCTTCGTGCGGGCGGGGGAGGCCGCCCGTGGATCTCTGGTGCAGCGGAGGAGTCGCGTAGTGTTACGGCACGGTTTCCGCTCTGTAGTTCTCCGGAGACTAGGGACCTGCCTTGATGCCTGTCCAAGGTCATTTCGGTATCGAGTGATACTCTTTGCGCATCATGCTAACACTCGATCAAATCCGGGCATTTGTCGCTGTTGCGGAGGAGCTGCACTTCGGTCGCGCGGCTGATCGGCTGAGCATGACCCAGCCCCCGCTCAGCCGGCACATCCAGAAGCTGGAGCGCGTGGTCGGCGTGACCCTCCTGGAACGCGACAACCGGCACGTGGTGCTCACCGACGCCGGGCGCGGCTTCCTGGAGGACGCCCGGCGCATGCTCTCCCTCGTCGACACCGCCGGTGACCGGGCGCGGCGCATCGCCAGCGGCGCGGCGGGCACCGTACGGCTGGGCTTCACCGCGGTCTCGGCCATCAGCATGCTCGGCACGCTGCTGCGGCGGTTGTCCGAACGGCTGCCCGAGATCGACGTCATCCTCCACGAACGGGTGACCGCCGGGCAGGTCGACGGCCTGCTGCGCGGCGAGCTCGATCTCGGCCTGGCCCGCCCGCCGTTCGACATCGCCACCCTCGACTCGCGCGTCGTGTTCCGCGAGCCGCTGTGCGCCGTGGTGCCCGCCGGTCACCGCCTGGCCGGTCTGGGCCGCCCGCTCGCCCCCGACGACTTCGACGGACTGCCGGTGATCAGCTACAACCCGGTCCAGTCGCGCTACTTCCACGAGCTGACCGTCCGCTTCCTCACCAACGCCCACCCGCGCATCGAGCAGCAGGTGCACCAGATCCTCACCGCCGTGCTGCTGGTGGCGGCCGGCCGGGGGGTGGCGCTGGCGCCCGCCAGCGCGCGCTCGCTCGGCGTGCACGGCGTCGCCTTCTGCGACCTCGTCAGGGGCGGCGGCGATCACCTCGACGGCCACCCGGACGGCAGGGCCGTCGCGGGCGAACCCGTCGAGCTGCACGTCATCTGGGACCACACCTCGACCAACCCCGCGCTCGGCCGGGTCCTGGAGCTGCTGCCCGACCTGGAGGCGTGATGCTCGATCGGCATCGCCGGATACAAAAACGCACTTGGACAGGAATCGCCGCTCCTTCCTAGCCTGGCGGTCTCAGACCCACCGGCGGTACGGGAGACCCTCACGGCCGCACCTGAAGCGAGGAGCGTCAGCCCCATGCCCCGTTACGCCCCGCAGGAGCTGGCCACACAGCTCAAGAGCGGCTTGTTGTCGTTCCCCGTCACCCACTTCACCGATGACCTGGAGTTCGACGAGGCGGGCTACCGCGAGCACCTGTCCTGGTTGAGCGGCTACCCCGTGGCCGGGCTGTTCGCCGCCGGAGGCACCGGCGAGGGCTTCTCGCTGACCCCTGCCGAGATCGACCGGGTGGTCCGCGTGGCGGTCGACGAGGTGGACGGCAGGGTCCCGGTCGTGGCCCCGGCCACCGGCGGCACCGCGGTCGCCGTGGCGCAGGCCGAGGCCGCCGCCGACGCCGGGGCCGACGGCCTGCTGCTGATGCCCCCCTACCTCACGGAAGCCGGTCAACAGGGCCTGGTCGAGCACGTCTCCGCGGTCTGCCGCGCCACCGGCCTGGGAGTGATCGTCTACAGCCGGGCCAACGCCGTGCTCACCGACCGCTCGGTGGCGGAGCTGGCCGAGCGGAACGAGACGCTCGTCGGCTTCAAGGACGGCGTCGGCAACATCGAGCACCTCACCCGCATCTACGCCGCCGTCGGCGACCGCCTGGCCTACGTCGGCGGCCTGCCCACGGCCGAGACGTTCGCGCTGCCGCTGCTCCAGCTCGGCATGAGCACGTACTCCTCGGCGATCTTCAACTTCGTGCCGCGGTACGCGCTCGACTTCTACGCCGACGTCCGGGCCCAGGACCGCGAGGCCGTCTACCGGCGCATCCGCGAGTTCGTGGTCCCGTACCTGGACATCCGCGACCGTACGAAGGGGTACGCTGTGTCGATCATCAAGGCGGGCCTGGCCGCCGTCGGCCGCCCGGCCGGTCCCGTCCGCCCGCCGCTGCAGGACCTGACCGAAGGCGAGCTGGCCGAGCTGACGGCCCTCATCCACAAGATCAGCTAGGGGTGGCGCCGTGTCTCCCACCGTCGACCGCGTGGAGGTCGTCCCCGTCGCCGGGTACGACAGCATGCTGCTCAACCTCAGCGGCGCCCACGGGCCGTTCTTCACCCGCAACGTCGTCATCGTCACCGACTCCGACGGGCGTACCGGCCTGGGCGAGGTGCCCGGCGGTGAGCCCATCAGGCGGACCGTCGAGGAGGCGGGCGCGCTGCTGACCGGGCGGCCCGTGGCCGGCTACCGCACCCTGCTGCGCTCGGTGGCCGAGCGCTACGCCGCCAGGGACGCCGCAGGACGCGGCGCGCAGACGTTCGACCTGCGTACCACCGTGCACGCCGTCACCGGGCTGGAGTCCGCGCTGCTCGACCTGCACGGCCGGTATCTCGGCCTGCCCGTGGCCGACCTGCTCGGCGAGGGCCGCCGCCGCGACCGGGTGCCGATGCTGGGCTACCTGTTCTACGTCGGCGACGCCGGCCGGACCGGCCTGTCCTACCTCGTGGACGACGGCGGCGACGACCGCTGGTCCCGGCTGCGCCGCCGCGAGGCGCTCACGCCGGACGCCGTGGTGGCGCTGGCCGAGGCCGCGCAGGAGCGCTACGGCTTCACCGACTTCAAGCTCAAGGGCGGCGTGCTGGCCGGAGAGGAGGAGGTCGAGGCGGTCAGGGCGCTGGCCCGCCGCTTTCCCGGGGCCCGCGTCACGCTCGACCCCAACGGCTGCTGGCCGCTGGCCGACGCCGTACGGCTGTGCCGAGGGCTCGGCGGCGTCCTGGCCTACGCCGAGGACCCGTGCGGCGCCGAGGGCCGCTTCTCCGGACGCGAGACCATGGCCGAGTTCAGGCGGGCGACCGGGCTGCCGACCGCGACCAACATGATCGCCACCGACTGGCGGGAGCTGGCGCACGCCGTACGCGCCGACGCCGTGGACATCCCGCTCGCCGACCCGCACTTCTGGACCATGGCCGGGTCGGTCCGCGTGGCCCAGCTCTGTCACGACTTCGGGCTGACGTGGGGGTCGCACTCCAACAACCACTTCGACATCTCGCTCGCCATGTTCACGCACGTCGGGGCCGCCGCGCCGGGCGAGATCACGGCGCTGGACACGCACTGGATCTGGCAGGACGGGCAGGCGCTGACCACCGAGCCTTTCCGGATCACCGGTGGGGCGATCGAGGTGCCGACGACGCCCGGCCTCGGGGTCGAGCTGGACCGCGACGCCCTGGCCGCGGCCCACGAGCTGTATCTGAGGCACGGCCTGGGCGCCCGTGACGACTCCGTCGCCATGCGATCTCTGGTGGCGGGGTGGGAGTTCGACCCGAAACGGCCCTGTCTCGTCCGCTGAGGGGCCGGAGCCGTCAGAAGCCGGAGCCGTCAGAAGAGCGTCAGCGGCTCGTCGTCCGGCATCGGGTCGGGGAGCGGGGCCAGGCCGGGGACGCGGGCGCGTACCTCGTCGTGGAAGCGGCGGGCCAGGAGCGGCGCGTCGGCGTTGTCGGGCGTGTGGATGAACACGGTCGGGGAACGGCCCTCGCGCAGCCACTCCGCGGCCGTCTCCACCCAGGGCCGCCAGCCCTCGACCGTGCGCCGCTCGTCGTCGCGGCCCAGGTAGCGCACGATCGGACGGCCGGTCAGCGCGCGGGAGCGGCGCGGCACGCGCGGCTTCTTCGTCCACGCGTCACGCTCGGCGTCGCTGGTCGGCGGGCTGGCGAACATCACCGTCGTGTCGAACGGCACCCATTCGGCCGCCACGGGCGCCAGGACCCGTTCGAGGAGGCGTTCGGAGCGCTCGTCCTCGAAGAACGCGCGGTGGCGGACCTCGACGGCGTAGCTGTGCCCGCGCGGCAGCCGCCGCAGGAAGGCGGCCAGGACGCCCACGTCGGAGGGGGCGAACGAGCCGGGGAGCTGCACCCAGAGCGCGTGCACCCGCGGCCCCAGCGGCTCGATCGCGTCCAGGAACGCGCCCAGCTCCGCCTCACCCCCCGCCAGGCGGTGCTCGTGGGTGACCGGCTTGGGCAGCTTGACCACGAAACGGAAGTCCGGCGGGGTCTGGGCCGCCCACGTCTCGACCGTGGCGCGTGACGGGGTGGCGTAGAACGTCGTGTTGCCCTCCACCGCGTCGCACCAGGTCGCGTACGCCCGCAGGCGCTCGCCCTGAGGCAGGTGACCGGGCAGGAGCCGCCCTTGCCAGCGCGCGTGCGTCCACATCGCGCATCCCACATGAAGCCGCATGAACCGACGCTATCGGAGATCGGCGACACGGCCGGACGCGTCCCGCCACCTCTGGGGGCCGGTCCAGGGGCTTAGTGTGGGCTCATGGGCATGGTCGGTACGGTCGGGCTGGTGCTGCATCCCCAGCGCGACTCCAAGAAGGCGATCGACATCATCCTGCGGTGGGCCGCGGCCAAGGGCGCCACCGTGGTCGGCCTGCCGGAAGAGGTCGGGCGCATCGACTGCACCGCCGTGCCGGTCGACGCCACCGAGCTGGTGGAGCGGGCCGACCTGCTGGTCGGGCTCGGCGGCGACGGGACGATGCTGCGCACCATGCGACTGCTGGCCGGGCGGGAGACGCCCATCCTGGGGGTCAACCTGGGCAAGCTCGGCTTCCTGGCGGAGATCGACGTGGACGAGCTGCCCCGTACGCTGTCGGCGATCGACGCCCACGAGTACACGATCGAGCCGCGCATGGCCATCCGCAGCCGGATCACGGGGACCGAGGTGACGGCGTTCAACGACATCGCGCTCGTCCGCTTCCCCGGCGAAGGGCTGGCCGCCGTGTCCATCACCCCGTCGGGGAGCCCCTTCGTGCGATATTCCGCCGACGCCGTCATCGTGTCCACCTCCACCGGGTCCACGGCCTACAGCTTCTCCGCCGGAGGGCCCATCGTCTCCCCCCGGGTGGAGGCGGTGTTGGTCGTGGCCGCCGCCGCGCACTCGTCGTTCAACCGGGCCCTGGTGCTGCCCGCCGACGAGGAGGTGACGCTCCAGGTGCTGCCGAGCAGCGGACGGCTGGCGGTGGAGGTCGACGGGGCCGTGATGGGTCACCTGTGCCCGGGCGACACCGTCACGGTCGTCGCCTGGCCGGGGGCGGCCAAGGTGGTGCGGCTGGGCACCACCTTCTACGAGCGCGCCCGCCGCAAGCTGCGCGTGGACGGCAGCGCCGAGGTCGAGTGAGCGGCGCCCGTGCCCGGTGGCCTGTCAGGTGCCAGCGCGGCGGCGGTGCCGGGCCGGGCGCTCGGGCTGCGGCTCCCGAAGCGGTGACTCCTGAGGCGGTGGCTCCCGATGGGGTGGCTCGGGGTGCGGTGGCTCGTGGTGCGCGGGCGCCTCTGGACGTGGCAGCGGCGTGAAGAAGTCGTCGTCGGCGTGCGTGTGCGGGGCGAAGAAGTCGCCGGGTTCCTCGTCGGAGTCGGCGCGCTGACGGGAGCCGATGCGCAGACGGGCCCCGACCCGCTCACGGGCCCCGGTCCGCGCACGGCGGCCGGACCGCTCACCGTGGCCGGGTTGTTCGGGCGAGCCGGGCTCGTCGTGGGAGTGGGCCTCGCCGTCCCGTTGCCGGGCAGCGGTGAAGGCGGCCAGGGCCGTGGTGATGGGCACGGCCGCGATCAGCCCCAGCGTGCCCACGACACTGCGGACGATCTCCTGCGCGATGACCGGCGTCGTCAGCACCTGGCTCAGCGGCTGCTCACCGATGCTGAACAGCAGCAGCAACGGCAGCGACGCCCCCGCGTACGCCAGGATGATCGTGTTGATCACCGAGGCGATGTGCGCCCGCCCGATGCGCCCGGCCGCCCGGTAGAGGCGGGTGAAGCCGTAGGACGGGTTGGCGTGGGCCAGCTCCGCCACCGTCACCGCCTGCGTGACCGTGACGTCGTCGAGCACGCCCAGCGCGCCGATGATGATGCTGGCCAGCAGCAGCCCCCGCGTGTCGATCGACAGGCTCATGCCCAGCATCAGCGCGCTGTCGTCGGTGACCCCGTTGAGCTGGGCGAACCCCAGCGCCCCGTACGACAGCAGCCCCGTCAGCGTGAGGCTGGCCAGCGTCCCCAGCACTGCCACGGACGTGGACAGCGAGAAGCCGTGCGTGAGGTAGAGCACCATCAGCATGATGGCCGCCGCCCCCACGATGGCCACCAGCATGGGCGACAGGCCCTCCAGGATGCCGGGGATGACGAACGTCAGCAGCAGCACGAACGTGACCGCCAGCCCCACCAGCGCCGTCACCCCGCGCCAGCGCCCGAACGCGATCACCGCCAGCGCGAACGCCGCCCCGAACAACCACAGCGGCGTCGTCCGGTCGTGGTCGGAGATCTGGTACGTCCCGTCGGCGCCCCGCAGCAGGATCACGTCGTCACCGGCGGCGAAGTGCTGGGCCCCCGGGCCGCTGGGCAGCCGCAGCTCGACGTCCTGGCCCAGCTCGGGGCCGTCCGCCACCTTGACGACGGCGTTGCCGCAGGTGGCCGGGTCGGGCTTGGGCGAGCCCTCGGGGGCGGCCGGGCAACGTTTGAGCGCGACGCTCACGACCGAGCCGGTGAGCCGCTCGACGCCCGGTTGCGCCGCGGGGGCCTGCTTCCCGCCCTCGGGCCAGAGCCACACCAGCGCGGCCAGGGTGACGATCGCCAGCGGCGTCAGGATGGCCAGAGCGGCCACCACCGTGCGCCGCGAGCTGGGTACGGCGGTGCCGTGCGCGTGGTTGGCGCCCATCGCGTGAAAGATCCTCCTCGGGTGACGACAAGGACAGTACTGCACCCGGCCGCGCGGGGTAGGCGCAACGACATGACATGGCTGGTGGGCACCTCGGGGTGGCAGTACAGGGACTGGCGCGGGGTCCTGTATCCGGCGGGCGTGCCGATGCGGCTCTGGCTGGAGACGTACGCCGCCGAGTTCCGCACCGTCGAGAGCAACAACGCCTTCTACCGGCTGCCGAGCCCGGCCTCGTTCGCCGCCTGGCGCGACCGTACGCCGCCGGGGTTCGTGATGGCGGTCAAGGCCAGCAGGTTCCTCACCCACATCAAGCGGCTGGCCGAGCCGGAGGAGCCGGTCGCGCGGCTGATGGGCGCCGCCGCCGAGCTGAAGGACAAGCTCGGCCCGGTCCTGTTGCAGCTCCCGCCCACCCTCAAGGGCGACCCCGGCCTGCTCGACAGATGCCTTCGCTGCTTCCCCGCGCACGTCAGGGTGGCGGTCGAGCCGCGGCACCCGTCGTGGTGGAGCGAGGAGGTGCGCGAGGTCCTGCTGGCGCGGGCCGCCGCGCTGTGCTGGGCCGACCGGCTGGGCAGGCCGCAGGCGCCGTTCTGGCGTACCGCGGACTGGGGTTACGTACGCCTGCACGAGGGCACGGCGGGCTGGGAGTACGGCGAGCGCGCGCTCAGAACGTGGGCGGCCAGGGTGCGCGAGGCGGGCTGGCAGGACGCCTACGTCTACTTCAACAACGATCCCGGGGGCGCGGCGGTGCGTAACGCGAGGCGATTTGCCAGACTCGGCTAGTGCACACGCGTCTGTACCGTAACGGCGTCCTCGTGAAGGAAGGCTTTCCCATCGCGGACGTCTCCGACTATGTCAGCGATCCCGACAACACGGTCTGGTTCGATCTCTGCTCCCCGTCGCCCGCCGATCTCGGGGTGATCAGCGAAGAACTGGGCCTGCACGAGCTGGCGGTCGAGGATGTCCTGTCCGACCACCAACGGCCGAAGGTGGACATCTACGACAACCACCTGTTCATCACCGTCTACGGCCTGCACTTCGACGAGGGACGGCTCGACCCCGTCGAGGTGAACCTGTTCGTCACCCCCAACGCGCTGGTCACCGTGCGCGAGAGCGACCACTTCGACATCGGCGAGGTGCTCCGGCGCTGGGACGCCGCCTCCCGTCTGGCCGGGCACGGGGTGACGTTCCTGCTGCACGGGTTGCTCGACTACGTGGTGGACACCCAGTTCGACCTGGTGCAGGACCTCGACGGGCAGGCGGAGGCGCTGGAGGAGTCGCTGTTCGAGGAGCAGGTCCACGACGGCAGGCAGCTCCAGCGCACCATGTACGAGCTGCGCAAGACGACCACCAGGCTACGCAAGATCACGATCCCCATGCGCGAGGTGGTCGGCACCCTGCTCCGGCGCGATCAGGAGGTGGTCGCCGACCCGGTGATGGTGCCGTACTACGAGGACGTCTACGACCACGTCCTGCGGGTGACCGAGTGGCTGGAGTCCATCCGCGACATGCTCGCGAACGTCCGCGAGACCCGCCTGGCCCAGCAGGGGTTCCGGCTCAACGAGATCATGAAACGGGTCACGAGCTGGGCCGCCATCATCGCCGTGCCCACCATGATCACCGGCTTCTACGGCCAGAACGTGCCCTATCCGGGTGAGGGGACCCCGTGGGGCTTCTGGATGTCCACGGTGCTGGTGGCGGTGGCCTCCGTGGCGCTCTACTCGGTGTTCAAGAAGAAGGACTGGCTGTGAGCGCGGCCTGCGCGTCTGCCACGGCCCGCTGAAGGGGGCCCGCGTAGGGCGGCGGGCAGGGCTCGCCGCGCACGTCCAGGGTGGGCCGCAGCGCCACGCGAACCTCGGCGGCGCCCTCGACCGGGTAGAGGGGCAGGCACCGGCCGCCCGACACCAGCGTCCTGCGGCCGATCGAGGTGGTCAGCAGCGACAGCTCCGGGTACGTCGCCGGCTCGGCCAGCCGCAGCACCCATCCGCCGTCGGGCGTGCGGGACCGCTCCCCGTCCAGGGCGTAGTAGTCCAGGACGCCCGCGTTCAGCGAGACCACCGCCCGCATGGTGAAACGCGCGCCCTCCACGGTGAACACCTCCGCCGAGGGCGCGCGGTAGATCGAGTGCACGTAGCCGATCGCGAAGCGGCCCGCGGCTACGGGCAGGCCGTTCACGGTCAGTCGGCCGGCGCCGCCGCCCGAGCCGAGCGCCGCCATCGCCACGAGCGCCAAGACCGACCGGCTCAGCCGCGCGGCCGGTCGGGGAGCGACCCTTCCCGGCGGTCGTGGAGTCAGCCCTTCTCCCGGTAGTAGCGGGCCGCGCCCGGGTGCAGCTCGACCGGCGCGACCTGCTGCCCCATCGCCGGGTCGAGCTTCTCGGCCTCCGGGTGCACGGCCGACAGCTCGGACTTCTTCTCGAAGAGGGTCTTGGTGATGTCGTACGCGAGTTGCTCGGTCATCGAGTCGGGCACCAGCAGCACGTTCGCGATGCCCACGGTCTGGATCGTGCCGGACAGCTTGTAGGTGGACAGGTCCACGTTCAGCGCCACGTACTGCTCGCCGTACGTGGACTGCATCTTCGCCAGCACCTCGCCGGTGTCGAGCAGCTTCATGCCGGGCCTGCTCACGGCCAGGTCGGTGATGCCGGACGTGGGCAGGCCGCCGACCCAGAAGAAGGCGTCGATGGTGCCGTCCTTGGCCGCCTGCACCGCCTCGTTGATGGAGAGCTGCTGCTTGGTGACGTCGGTGTCGGGGTCGAGCCCGGCCGCCTGCAGCACGCGCCTGGCCACGACCTGGGTGCCGGAGTTGGCCGGGCCCAGCGAGACGCGCTTGCCCTTCAGGTCGGCGACCTTGGTCGCGTCCACGCCGGGGGAGACCACGAGGTGGGCGTAGTTGTCGTAGATGCGGGCGATGGCCTTGATCGGCTGCTTGGCGGTGAAGGTGTCCTTGCCGTTGACCGCGTCGGCGGCCGTGTCGGCCTGCGAGAAGCCGAGCTGGGCCTTGCCGGAGGCCAGCAGCTTGATGTTCTCGACGGAGGCCGAGGTGACCGACGCCGTCGCCTGGGTGTTGGCGATGCCGGACGACAGCTCCTTGGCCAGGCCGCCGCCGTAGACGTAGTAGACGCCCGTCGTACCGCCCGTGGCGATCGAGATGCGGTTGCCCGAGCCGCCGCCCGCGCCGCACCCCGCCACGGCCAGGACGACGGCGGCGACTGTCGTGAGAATCCGCTTCACGCTGGGTCCCTTCTCCTTCTTCTGAGGCTCCTGCGTCCGACGACGAGGTGCACGGCCCCGGCCACGGCCAGCACGGCGAGGCCGGCCACGATGGGGACGGGTTCGAGGAACAGCAGCAGCACCGCGGCCACCGCCGCCAGCAGCCGCACCGGCCGGCCGGCCGGCCCGCCGGTGGCCAGGGCCAGCGCGGCCACGGCGACCGCCGAGACCGCCGTCATCAGCAGCACGGTGCCGAACGGCCCTTGCCCGAGCAGCGCCTGCCCGTTCGGCGTCAGCACGAAGGCGAACGGCACCAGGAACGCCGGCAACGTGTAACGCCAGGTCATCATCATCGTCCGGTACGTGTTGCCGCCCGTGATGGCCGCCGCCGCGACCGCGGACAGCGCCGTGGGCGGGCTCACCTCCGACAGCACCGCGTAGTAGAAGACGAACATGTACGCCTCCGGCCTGGTCACCCCGAGGTCGAAGAGCGCGGGCCCGATGATGACGGCGGCGATGATGAAGCTCGCCGTCACCGGCACGGCCAGGCCCAGCAGCAGCACCGCGATCGCCGCCATCACCGTCGTCAGGATCAGGCTGCCCGCGCCGATGTCCACGATGATGTCGGCCAGCTTCTGCCCGAGCCCCGTCAGCGTGATCGCGCCCACGATGATGCCCGCCGCCGCGCACACCGCGGTCACCGGCAGCACCTCCAGCGTGCCCCTGGCCAGCGCCCGCCCGACCCGCCTGGGCCCCATCCGGTGCGCCGGGTCGAGGAACGACATCAGGAACGCGACCGCGGTGGCGATCACCACCGACTGGAACGCCGACCGGTCCAGCGCCATCAGCACCACGATGAGGATCAGCGAGCTGAAGTGGTAGCCGAAGCGCAGCAGCAGCCGCCCGGCCCCGGGGGCGTCCACCCGCACGGGCTGGGTGCCGAAGCGGCGCGAGTCGATCTCGATGGCCAGGAAGACGCCCAGGTAGTAGAGCAGCGTGGGGATCGTCGCGTACAGGAGCACCTGGAGGTAGCTCACCCCGAGGTACTCGGCGATGATGAACGCCGCCGCGCCCAGCGTGGGCGGCGACAGGATGGCGCCGATGCCGCCCGCGGCGAGGATGCCCGCGGCCGGCTCCTTCGGGTAGCCGGCCTGCCGCAGCACGGGCCAGGCCACGCTGCCCAGGCTGACGGTGGTGGCCACGCCCGAGCCCGACACGGTGCCGAGCAGGAAGCCGGCCGTGGTGACCGTACGCCCTGGGGCGGCCCGCGACCTGCGGAAGGCGGCGAAGCTCAGGTCGATGAAGAACTTGCTCGCGCCCGAGTATTCGAGCACCGCGCCGTAGACGGCGAACAGGATGATGTAGCTGGCGGCCACCTGCATCGGGACGCCGAAGAAGCCCTCGGTGCCGGTGTAGAGCTGGGACACGATCTGGCTGAGGTCGAAGCCCGGGTGCCCGATGCTCCAGTCGATCGGCAGGTACGACCCGTACGCGGTGTAGACGAGGAAGGCGACGCAGATGACGGCGAACGACCAGCCGACGGTGCGGCGTACCGCCTCCAGGAGCAGCGCCGTCAGCGCCACGCCCGCCGCCACGTCGAGGTCCGTCAGCGCCGCGCCCGAGCCCCGCTCGCGGAAGGCGTCGATGTCGAGCAGCGGGTAGAGCAGCACGGCCAGCGAGGCGGCGGCCAGCAGCCAGTCGGCCACGCTCGGCCACTCCGCCCGCCGCGCGCCCTCCTGCGCGGGCCCAGGTTCGGGCCGGTGTGCTTCGGGGCGGGTTGCTTCGGGGCGGCGTAAGAGGCGGCGCAGCGGCGCGGACAGCCCCGAGCGGTAGCAGAGGAAGACCAGCGGCAACGCCACCGCCAGGAACGTCATCCGGTGCTCGATCGCCTCGACCGGCCGGAACACCACCACCAGCGAGTACGCCGACAGCAGCCCGCCCAGGACCCACACGCCGAGCCGGAGCGGCCCGCCCAGCTCGCGCGCCGGACGTTCCTGTTCATGGGCCGAAACCAGCTCGGCCGTCCGATCGCTCAGCTCGGTCAAGTCGCCCTCCCCCGGACACGGCGTTGCAGGGACCTTACGAGCCCTTTACGTGATCGCGGAACCCTCCGTTACCTTATTGATCTCCACCGGTCAGACGAACGGTCGCGATTGTGCGGCGAGCTGTTCGATCGGCACCGCACCGGCCTGGCCGCCGTCGCGCAGCCGCACCGCCGCCCGCCCGCTCGCCACCTCGCGCGGCCCCACCACGAGCTGGTACGGCACCAGCCGGTGCGCCCTGATCCTGGCCCCGAGGCTGCCCCGGTCCGCGGGCGCCAGCTCGGCCCGCAGCCCCGCCTCCAGGCACTGCCGCAGCAGCGCGGCGGCGGCGGGCAGCTCGGCGTCCGACAGCGGCAGCACCACGGCTTGCACCGGCGCCATCCAGGCGGGGAACGCGCCGCCGTGCACCTCGACGAGGTGGGCGACCAGGCGCTCGATGCCGCCGACCACGCTGCGGTGCACCATGACGGGCCGCTCGCCGGGCCGCTCGCCGCCCGCGTAGCGCAGGTCGAAGCGGGCGGGCTGGAAGTAGTCGACCTGGACGGTGGACAGGGTCGACTCGCGCCCGGCCGGATCGGCGATCTGGATGTCGATCTTGGGGCCGTAGAAGGCGCCCTCGCCGCGCTCCTCGTCGAAGGGCCGTCCGCGCTCCCGCAGCACCCCGCGCAGGACCTCCTCCGCCCGCGCCCACATGGCGGGGTCGGCCACGAACTTGGCGCCCTCGCCGCCCAGCGACAGCCGGTATCGGGCGGCCCCGATGCCGAGCCGGGCGTGCGCGGCCTCGATGAGGTCGAGCGCCGCCGACACCTCCGCGGCGGCCTGGCCCGGCGCGCAGAACACGTGGCCGTCGTTGAGCTGGATGGCCCGCACCCGGCTCAGCCCGCCCAGCACGCCCGACGGCTCCGAGCGGTACATGCCGCCCAGCTCCGCCACCCGCAACGGCAGGTCACGGCGGCTGCGCCCGCGCGAACGGTAGATGAGCGCGTGATGCGGGCACAGGCTCGGCCGCAGCACGAACTCCTCCCCGCCCACCTCCATCGGCGGGAACATGTCCGCGGCGTAGTGCGCCCAGTGGCCCGAGCGCTCGTACAGCTCGCGTTTGCCCAGCACCGGGGAGTTGACGTGCTGGTAGCCGGTACGCCGTTCGAGCTCGTGGACGTAGTCCTCGACGGCCTTGCGCACGGCCGCCCCGGCGGGCAGCCAGTAGGGCAGGCCGGAGCCGATCAGCGGGTCGGTGCCGAAGATGCCCAGCTCGCGGCCGAGCCTGCGATGGTCGTTCATGATCATCCTTTCCTGGGAAAGGGCGAACGACCAGGCTCCCGGGCGTCCGCCCGGGAAGCATGCAGTCAGCGCGCCGGGACGAGGTCCGGCGTCGTCGTGACGGAAGCGCGCTGCATGCGAACGACCCTAGCATCGGCGGCCGGGGGCGGCCTTCCGGTAAAACTTCGGGAGAATTTTGGTCAATGATATAAAGCATTCGTGGCCCTGATCACCGTTGACGCGCGCCATCTCGAGGCGCTCGCCGAGGTCGGCTACCAGGTCGCGGGCGGTGGGGGCGGGCCCGGCGCGATGGCGGCGCTGCGCCGCGTGGTCCCGCTCGACGCCTACGAGTTCGTCGCCTACGACCCCGCCACCGGTCGCCACCACAGCGTCGTCTCCGACGGTCACCCGCGCATCGACCACGACGCGGCCGAGGAATACGCGGGGCTGGAGGCGTACCGCAGGGCCATCGCCACCCGCGCGCCCGTCGGCATGCCCGAGCCGGGCACCGAGCGCTACTTCCGGCGCCACCTCGCCCCCTACGGCTGGCGGGCCGGGCTGACGGCACCCCTGTTCCTGCACGAGGGCCGCTTCACGGGCCTGCTGCACCTGGTCTCCGCGCGGGCCTTCGCGCGGGCGTTCCCGAGGCGCACGGAGGCGCTGGTGGCGGCGGTCAGCCCGCTGCTGGCCCACGTCACCGACCTGAGCAGGTGCGTGATCGACCCGGTGGGGCTGCCGCCGGGCTTCCACGCGGTGGCCTACGACCGGCTCGGCACCCGGCGCGCGGTGCCGGGGCACGAGACCTCCGCGGTGCTGTGGGACGACCCGGCGATGGCGGCGTACGCGCGGGCGTTCATCGACTCGCGCGAGCTGAACCGGCGCGGGCTGTGGCTCGGGGGCGACGGCCGGTGGCGGGAGGTACGGCTGGTGCGGGCCGGGGTCGGGTTCCAGGGCTCGCTCCAGGGGGCGGTGGCGGCCGAGCGGCCCTGCCCGCTGCCGTACGAGCTGACGGGGCGGGAGGTCGACGTGCTCACCCGGGTGGCGGCGGGCGACTCCAACCCGCAGATCGCGGCGGCGCTGGTGCTCAGCGTGCGCACGGTGACGACCCACCTGGAGCACATCTTCGCCAAGCTGGGCTGCGACAGCCGCACCCGCCTGACCACCAAGGCCCTGGCCGAGGGGTTGTGCCGCCTCGACGTCTGAGGCCCCTTCGACGGGGACGGCCCGGCGGATCCATGCCCGGCACTCGGATAGAAAAGTTTCGCGGGCCTGTCTTTCCGCGCTCGTCCCGTTCGTAGACATGGCGAGGCGGCGAACCGGGCCGCCACGACGAGACAGGAAGACACCATGAAGTACATGCTCCTCATCAACACCCCCGACACCGACGGCTCCGGCACCGGCGACTGCGACGAGGTCGCGTTCGAGGAGTGGGGGGCCTTCGACAAGACCATCAAGGACTCCGGGGTCTACGTCTCCGGTGAGGCGCTGGCCGACCTGACCACCGCCACCGCCGTCCGCGTGGGCGCGTCGGGCGAGCGTACCGTCACCGACGGGCCGTTCGCCGAGACGCGGGAGATCCTCGGCGGTTTCTACGTCATCGACGTGCCCGACCTCGACGTCGCCCTCGACTGGGCGGCCCGCTGCCCGGGGGCTCGCGGCGGCGGGTCCATCGTGGTCCGGCCGGTCGCCGACTTCGACGTCTGAGCACGGCCGTGCGGTCGGCGTCGCGACGGGAGGTCTCATGACGAGGGACGGACATGGGGAGGTGGGGCCCTCGATCGAGGCCGTCTTCCGCGAGGAGCGCGGGCTGCTCCTGGCCGCTCTGGTCCGCCGCTTCGGCGACCTCGACCTGGCCGAGGAGGTCGCCTCGGAGGCGATCGAGGCGGCGCTGGTGCACTGGCCGTCCGGCGGGGTGCCGCCCAAGCCGGGGGCGTGGCTGATGACCACCGCGCGGCGGCGGGCCGTCGACCGGCTGCGGCGCGACCGCGCGTACGCCGCCCGGCTGGCCGTGCTCCAGGTGGAGGCCGACCGGGCGGGGCCCGCGCCGGGTGCCGACGCCGACGGCGAGCTGCCCGACGAGCGGTTGCAGCTCTTCTTCACCTGCGCCCACCCCGCCCTGCCCGCCGAGGACCGCGTGGCGCTCACGCTGCGCTGCCTGGCCGGGCTGACCACGCCGGAGGTCGCGCGGGCCTTCCTGGTCCCGCCGGCCACCATGGCCAAGCGGATCGTACGGGCCAAGAAGAAGATCCGCGAGGCCCGCATCCCGTTCCGCGTGCCCGGCGCGGACGAACTGCCCGAACGGCTGCCCGGCGTCCTCCAGGTGATCTACTCGATCTTTACCGAGGGGTACGCCGCCAGCTCCGGCCCCGCCCTCCTGCGTACGGAGCTGGCCGAGGAGGCCATCCGGCTGGCCCGCATCCTGCGCCGCCTGCTGCCGGGCGAGCGGGAGGTGGCCGGGCTGCTCGGCCTCATGCTGCTGATCCACGCGCGGCGCGAGGCCAGGGTCGGCCCTGACGGCGAGCTGGTGCTGCTCGACGATCAGGACCGCGCCCGCTGGGACCGTACGATGATCGAGGAGGGCCAGGGCCTGGCCGTCGCCGCGCTCACCGGCGGACCGGCCGGCCTGTACGGGGTCCAGGCCGCCATCGCCGCCCTGCACGACGAGGCCGCCGACGTGGCCACCACCGACTGGCCGCAGATCGTGGCGCTCTACGACGTGCTGCTGAGGCTGGCCCCCTCGCCGGTCGTGGCGGTCAACCGGGCCGCGGCGGTGGCCATGCGCGACGGGGCCGAGGCGGGCCTGGCCCTGCTCGACGAGCTGGCCGGGGAGCAGCGGCTGCGCGGCTACCACCCGTACGCGACGGCGCGGGCGGACCTGCTGCACCGGCTGGGCCGCTTCGGCGAGGCCGCGGCCGCCTACCGCGAGGCGCTCGCCTCGGCCGGCACCGAGCCCGAGCAGGCGCACCTGCGGCGCAGGCTGAGCGAGTGCGAGCAGGCGCGGGGGGAGGGCCACTGACGGCGGGCGGGGTCGTCGGGGAGGCCCGTTGACGGCGGGCGGGGTCGTCGGGGGACGCCCGCGAGCCTGCCGTCGAGGTCACCCGGGGACGCCAGGGGGGCCGCCGTCGGCGCTCACGACCAGGCCGCGGATCTCGTAGCCGCCGATGTCGTTGGCGAACGTCACCCGCGGCGCCACCGCCATCCTGACGCCGTCCAGCGCGAACAGGCGGGTCAGGAAGACGTCGGTCTCCAGGACCGCGATGCCCGCCCCCGGGCACCGGTGCGGGCCGTCGCCGAAGGACAGCGCCGGGGTGTCCGTGCCACCGTCGACCGTACGGCCGGGGCACAACGACAGCGGGTCACCGTCCATCGCGCCGGGGTCGGTGTTGGCCTGGTCGACGAGCACCTCGACGAGCGCGCCCGGCGGCACCGTGACAGGACCGTCGGCCCCGGCCAGCTCCAGCGCCTCCGTGGTACGCCTGCGCAGCCGGCCCACCACGGGCTCCAGCCGCAGGATCTCGTGCAGCACGGCCAGCCGCTCGGGCTCGCCGGCCGCGCGGTAGCGGTCGAGCAGCGCCTCGTCGGTGAACAGGTGCCAGGCCGCCACGCAGATGAACTCCCGCGTGGTGACCATCCCGGCGGCGGCGAACGTCAGGCACTCCCCGACGATCTCGGCCGCCGTGCACCCCTCCGAGAGCAGGTGCGAGATGAGGTCGTCGCGCGGCTCGCGGCGGTGGTCGGCGATCGCGGGGCGTACGTCGCCCAGGTAGAAGTTCGCCCAGTTGAAGCCCTGACGGAGCGCCCAGTAGATCCCGTGCGGGCTGGTGAACCCAGGCCGCCCGAACTTCTCGGGGAAGAACCGCTCCAGCCGCGCCCTGACGCCTGGCCGGCTCGACGTGAGGCCGATGATGGTGCTCGCCACCTCGATCGCCATGCCGAAGCTCAGCTCGGACAACGGGGCGCCGCCGCCCGCCCGCAGCCCGGCGAGCTGCGCGTCGGCGGCCCGCGCCATCAGCTCGCGGTAGTGCTCGTCCACGCGGCGGGGCGTGAAGTATTTCGCGGTCTGGCGGCGGTGTTCGCGGTGCTCGGGGCCGTCCCGGTAGAGGACCGGCCGCCGGATCCTGGACGGCAGTTTGTTCACGGTCTCGATGCCGAGGCCCGCCTGGACGGTGGCGTGGCTGCGCAGCACGGCCCTGGCCTGGGCGTAGCCGCGTACCCGCCAGATGCCGTCGTCGTCGCGGGCCACCGGGCAGGTCTCCTGCGGCGCGGTGGGGAGGTCTGTGCGCTCGATCTTGCGTGCGTCGCCGCCGTGATGGTGCACTCCGAACGTCTCCCGTCTCGGCCCGCTGCCTGTCAGTGATCTCACGAACACCCTGAGGCTCGCACGGCGACCGCGGCGCGTAAAGGCGTGCGGCGCCCGGGTGCCAGGACGCCGGGTGCCAGGACGCCGGGTGTCAGACGGCGGGTGTCAGACGGCGACGCCGGTCGGGACGCGTTCCTGCTCCAGCTCGAACCAGACCGTCGTGGCGCCGGCCTCACGGGTGAAACCCCAGCGGTCGCTGAGCGCCTCGATCAGCGGCAGGCCGCGCCCGTGGGTGGACTGCATGCTCGTACGGCACACGCACGGTGCCCGGTCCGACCCGCCGTCCGTCACGAGCACCCGTACCGACGTGTCCGAGCTGGCCACGCTCACCGTGAACGAGCCGCCCGAGCCCGAACGGGTGTGCAGGATCGCGTTCGTGGCCAGCTCGCTGGTGAGGAGCACGACGTCGTCGTAGAGCGGGTGCTCGCGGCCCAGCGCCGCCGTGACGAGCCCTCTGGCCCTGGACACCTGGGAGGGCATCCCCGGCAGCCTGGCCACGAGATCACCGGCCCGGTCGTCCCCCTCTGCCTGCTGCGCGTCCGGCGATGCCACGGCGACCTCCCCCAAATCCGGTGACGTAATGAGACGCCTCAGAGGTGGGCTGGAGATTATCGCGAAAAGGTAGGAATCGCCTTTCCGAGGTCACCTGCACGACTCCGGACGCCGACCGAGTACGCTGCGATCGACGAGTCGTCTAGGCCCATGGGGGATCGGGAGGTCGCGTGAGCAGCCTGGAGGCCGTCTGGGTGCAGCCGTACGAGCGGCCGGGGGCGGTGGTCGTGACCGGCGTCTTCGACATCCTGCACGTGGGCCACGTGCGCTACCTCGGCGCGGTGGCCGCGCGCGGTCTGCCGCTGGTCGTCGGCGTCGAGGACGACCCGCGCGTACGCGCGTGGAAGGGGCCGAGCCGGCCCTTCAACCCGTCGGCGGAGCGGGCCGAGGTGCTGGCCGCGCTCCGCTTCGTGACCGGGGTCTTCATCGTGGCGGGGCCGCCGGACGCGCACGGGCCCGACGACTACATCGACCTGCTCGCCCCGATGCGGCCGGGAGCGCTCGCCCACACGGCGGGCGACCCGCACGCGGGCAACCGCGCGGCGGCGGCGGCGATCCTGGGGGCCGAGTGCTGGGAGCTGGACGCCATCCCCGACCGCTCCACGACCCGCATCGTCAACGCGGCGGGCAAGGGCTGACCCCACCCGCCCCGGCATTCCCCTCCGTCCCACCGGCCACCCCTCCCGAACGGCCCGGCCATCCCCTGGTCGCGCGCCCCCCGGCCCCGGCCGCCACGGACCGTTGCCCCCTGCCCCCTGCTCCCGCCGCCTGCCGCCTGGGTGGCTCTGACGGCGACCGAGAGGGGGCGAAGGCGTCTTCGGCTGCTTGGCTGCGGTCCGGGCGTGTTCGGCCGTGTTCGCCGGGTCCAGGGCGCTTGTGCGGGGTGTCGCGCGGGGGCGGGTGTGCGGTGCGTGGCGGGATGCGGCCTGGTCGGGAAACGTGCGCAGGTTGGGAAAGGGGTGGCGCCCGGGGCGGGGGTGAGGTGTGGCGGGCATGATCGCGTAATCTTTCGTGACATGACTGCCGACCTGGTGGCGAAACGGGTGACGAACCTGCTGGCACCGCAGGTACTGGTGATCCTCATGCCGCCGGTCGTCGGCCTCCTCGCGCAAGGGTGGAGCGGCGCGGCGTGGGGCCTGGTGGCGTCGGCGCTCTGCGGGGGAGTCCCGGCGGCGGTGATCGCGCTGGGCGTGCGCTCGGGCCGCCTCGACTCCCACCACATCGTCGACCGGGCCCGCCGTACCAAACCGCTGCTGGCGGCGGTGGCAGCGGTGCTGGTGGCGTTGGCGCTGCTGGTCGTGACGGGTGCCCCGGCGCTGCTCGTCGCGACCGTGACCGCGATGCTGGTCGCGCTGGCGGTGACCGTCCCGGTCACGCTGCGCTGGAAGATCTCCTTCCACGCCGCCGTGTCCGCGGGCACGGTCGTGGTGTTCACGCACGTCCTGCCGGTGTGGCCGACCGCCCTGGCCGGGGCCGCCGTGGTGGGGCTGGTGTGCTGGGCACGCGTACGCCTCGCGCACCACACCTGGCCGCAGGTCGCCGTCGGGGCGGCGGTCGGCACGCTGACCACCTGGGCGACCCTGAGCCTCTTCGGCCTGGGCTGACCGGGGACACGCCCGGCCGGAGGCAGGGCGGAATAGCGGGCTCGCCGACGGGGTTCCCGCGAGTATGGATGCCACGAACCGCGGCCGGGTGCGTGTCGAGCCCACGGCCAAGCGCGTGCGGACCTACCTGGGCGGCCGGGCGGTGGCCGACACCACCTCCGCCCTCCTCGTGTGGGAGGTCCCGTACTATCCCGCCTACTACATCCCGCTGGACGACGTGGACGCGTCCGCGCTGAAGCCCACGGGCACCACCAAGCACTCTCCGAGCAGGGGCGACGCCGTGGTCTACACGGTCACCTCGGGCACGGCGGAGGCTCCTGGCGGGGCCCTGGCCTACCCCGAGTCGCCGCTGGAGGCCATCCGCGGCCACGTACGTTTCGAGTGGGACGCGATGGACGCCTGGTTCGAGGAGGACGAGGAGGTGTTCTTCCACCCGCGCGACCCGTACACCAGGGTGGACATCCTGGCCGCCTCGCGGCACGTGCGGATCGAGGTCGACGGGGTCACGGTGGCCGACACGCACCGGCCGCACCTGCTGTTCGAGACCGGGCTGCCGACCCGCTACTACCTGCCGAAGACCGACGTACGGCTCGACCTGCTGGAGCACACCGACACCGCCACCAACTGCCCGTACAAGGGGACGGCCGAATACTGGTCGGTCAACGGGAAGAAGGACCTGGCCTGGTCGTACCGCACGCCGCTGCCGGAGAGCGAGAAGATCGCCGGGCTGGTCGCGTTCTACGACGAGAAGCTCGACGTGTACGTGGACGGTGAGCTGCAGGAGCGGCCGAAGACGAAGTTCTCCTGAGGGTTTCCAAACTACTTGGGCTCGCTCTCCAGGCCGCGGATGAGCGCGTCGAGGGCCTGCGCGAAGTCGGTCTCCGGGTCCACGCCGTCCCGGGTCCCGCGCAGCAGCCTGCTGAAGTGCGGCAGTGCCTCCGGGTCCATCCGGGTGATGAAGGCGCCGACGTTGCGCTCGCCCGCGTGGACCTCGGGGAGGTTCGTGAACCCGCCCGTGGACATCAGCAGCGAGCCGAACACCAGCCCGTTCACCGCGCCCAGCGCCCGCCAGGCGCCGACGTCGTCGAACCCGGCCTCGTACAGGGCTCCCACCAGCGCGTCCACGGGCCGCAGCGCGCGTACGGAGGTCGGGTTGGACCGGTCGGTGGCCAGCGCCAGCGGCACGACCGGATGACGGCGGAACGCCCGGTACATGCCCAGCGCCGCCTCCCGGATCCGCCGTTGCCAAGGCAGCCCCGGATCCGGTAGCTCCACCTGGGCGAACACCCGTTCGGCGATGCCGTCGACAAGGTCGGCCTTGTTCGAGACGTGGTTGTAGAGCGACATCGCCTCGACCCCGAGCATCTTCGCCAGGCGGCGCATGGACAGGCCGTCGAGGCCCTCCTCGTCGGCCAGCGCCAGGGCGGCGTCCAGAACCTTCTCCCTGTTCAGCGGCTCCCGCCGAGCCATGCGGCACCCCTCTCTCGCCCCTTCCGGTTGACAAAGCTTACGGTGTACGTGTTCTACTTACGGCGTAAGCATACGCTGTAAGTAGGAAGGAGAGCGTGACCATGGACGACGTGATCGTCGTGGGCGGCGGCCCGGTGGGGCTGCTGCTGGCGTGCGAGCTGAAGCTGGCGGGGGCCGACCCGCTGGTCCTGGAGGCGGCCACGGGCGAGGAGGAGCGCCGGACCCGCAGCCTCGGGCTGCGCTCGCTCAACGCGCGCAGCGTCCAGTCGCTGGCCCTGCGCGGCCTGGCCGAGCCGGTGGCGCGGGCACAGTGGGCGATGCTCGACGAGTTGGGCGGACGCCGCGACCAGACCGGGCGCGACGTCGTCGCCATGATGGTGGAGCTGCTGCGCAAGGGGCAGATCCGCGGGCACTTCGGCGGGCTGCCGCTGCTGGAGGTGGCGGGGAACGCCGAATACCTCATGCTCACGCAGCACCGGCTGGAGGACATCCTCGCCGAGCGGGCCGCCGCGATGGGGGTGCGCATCAGGTACGCGTGCGCGGTGGCGGACGTCACGCAGGACCACGAGGGCGTCTCGGCCGTGCTCGCCGACGGGCAGGTCCTGCGCGGGGCGTACCTGGTGGGGTGCGACGGCGGGCGGAGCGTGGTGCGCAAGCGGTCGGGGATCGCCTTCGACGGCACGCCGCCCACGATGACCGGGCGCTCGGCGGTCGCCGAACTGGCCGATCCCGGCATGGTGACCTCGTCGCTGCGCGGCCCGGGAGGTCTGGTCAACATGTCGCTGGTGCCGGGGGAGATCGCCACCATCGAGTTCGACGGCGGGCCGGGCGACCGCGACGCGCCGATGACGGCCGCCGAGCTGCAGGCCAGCCTGCGGCGGGTCACGGGCCTGGAGGTGATCGTCAAGAGCCTGGAGACCGGGATCCGCTTCGGCGACAACACCCGGCACGCGGAGACGTACAGGAAGGGGCGGGTGCTGCTGGCCGGGGACGCGGCGCACGTGCACTCGCCCATCGGCGGCCAGGGGCTCAACCTGGGTCTCCAGGACGCCGTCAACCTCGGGTGGAAGCTGGGGCTCGTGGCCCGCGGGCGCGCGCCGGAGAGCCTGCTCGACACCTACACCGCCGAACGGCATCCCGTGGCGGCCAAGGTGCTGCGCAACACCCGCGCCCAGGTGGCGCTCATGCGGCCGGGGGCGCAGGTGGACGCGTTGCGCGAGGTGCTGGCGGAGGTGATCGAGCTGCCCGAGGCGCACCGGCACTTCACGGGGCTGATGGACGGGACCGCCGTGGACTACGACCCCGGCTCCGCGCACCCTTCGGTCGGGCGGTTCGCCCGGGACCTGGAGCTGGACCTGGAGCTGGACGGTGGGCCGCTGCGCGAGGGGCGCGGCCTCGTGGTGGCGGCGGCCGAGGGCGTCGCGCCCGTGGCCGCCGCGGCGGGGCACCTCGACCGGGTGGCGGTGGTCAGGGCCGCCGGCGCGGGGCT
>NZ_BAAAZP010000159.1:0-4045 GCF_039536965.1 Nonomuraea antimicrobica
CGTCGGGGTGCACGGCGACGGCCGACCTGACCAGCTCGGGCGCGAGCCGCCCGCTCACCGGCTCCGCGGACGTGCCGGCCAGTGCGCGGAGCCTGGTCTCGTCGGCCTCCGTACACCAGGGCAGCTCCCAGACCGGTCGCGCCGGGTCCGCGGCGACCGCCCGGCACAACACGGCGAGCCGCTCCGCCAGCGCGGCCACGGTCGAGTCGTCGAGCAGCTCCGCGTCGTAGCCGAACACCCCCGACAGCCCCTCAGGCCCGCGCCACGCCTCCACCATGAGGTCGAACTTGGCCTGCCGGTACCCGGCCTCGAACGGCTCCACCGCCAGGTCGGCGAACCTGTCCCCCACCCCGCCGTCGTCCTGGCTGTGCAGGATGAGCATGGTCTGGAACAGCGGGGCGCGGCCCGGTCCGCGCTCGACGTTCAGCTCGGACACCAGCTCCTCGAAGGGCACGTCCTGGTGGGCCATCGCCGAGAGCACCGCCACGCGCACGCGTTCCAGCAGCTCCTCGAACGTGGGGTCGCCCGACAGGTCGCCGCGCAGCACCAGCGTGCTCGCGAAGTACCCGATGACCGGCTCGAACTCGACGCGGTCGCGCCCGGCGGACGGCGAGCCCACCAGGAGGTCCCGCTGTCCCGTGTGCCTGGCCAGCAGCACCAGGTAGGCGGCCAGCAGCACCATGAACAACGTCGCCCCGCGCCGCCGGCCGGCGGACTCCAGCGCGTCCGCCACGTCCGCCGGCAGGGCGAACGGGTGGAAGGCGCCCCTCGGCGCGGGGACCGCGGGGCGGGGGCGGTCGAGCGGCAGTTCGAGCGCGGGCGGGCCCGAGAGCCGGTCGCGCCAGTAGGCCAGTTCGTCGCCCAGGTCCCGGCCGCGCCGCCAGAAGGCGAAGTCGCCGTACTGGAGCGGCAGCTCGGGCAGGGCGGGGTCGCGGCCTTCGCGCCGTCCGGCGTACAGGGCGGCCAGGTCGTCGCCGAGGACGTTGAGCGACCAGCCGTCGGCCGCGATGTGGTGCAGCACCACGCACAGGACGTGGTCGGTCTCGGCGAGGCGGATCAGGGTGACCCGGAGCGGCGGGGTCACGGCGAGGTCGAAGGGCTCGTTGGTGCGCTCGGCCACCAGCCGTCGAGCCTCCTCAAGCCGCCGCTCCTCCCGCTGCCGGGCCGCTTCCTGGCGCTGCTCCTCCCCCACGTGCTGTCCCTCCCCCGGGTGCTGCCCCTCCCCCGCGTGCTGTTCCTTCTCCGGATGCTGCTCCTTCTCCGGGTGCCGGTCGCCGTCCGGTGCGGGGGCGGACAGGTCCACGTGCTCCACCTGCGGGCCGCCCGGCGGATCCACCACGCCGATGGGCCGGCCGTCGACGTCGGGGTAGCGGGTGCGCAGGGTCTCGTGCCTGGCCACGAGGTCGCCCAGCGCGCCGGTCAGCGCCCGCGCGTCGAGGGGGCCGCGCAGCCGCCACACCAGATACATGTTGTAGGAGGCGTCGCCGGGGTCCAGCCGGTGCAGGAACCACAGCCGCTCCTGCGCGGGCGACAGCGGCGGCAGCGTCCCCCTCGGGCGCGGGCCCGGCCGCGCGCCGCCACCCGGACGGGCCGTCCGCACGGACACGGCCTCCCGCACGGCGTCGGCGAACGCGGCGACCGACGGCCGGGCGAACAGCTCGCGCAGCGGGACCTCCGCACCGGCCGCGGCCGCGATCCGCGCGATGACCTTGACGGCCAGCAGCGAGTGACCGCCGAGCGCGAAGAAGTCGTCGTCGGCTCCGAGCCGGGCGGGCTCCAGGCCGAGCACCTCGGCGAACGTCCTGGCCACCAGCCGTTCCGCGGCCGTGCGCGGTGGACGGCCGCGCCCGGTGGCCCGCTCGGGGGCGGGCAGCGCCTTCCTGTCGAGCTTGCCGTTGGGGGTGAGCGGCAGCTCGTCGAGGCGTACCAGCGTGGACGGCACCATGACGGCCGGGAGCGACCGGGCGGCGTGCTCGGTGAGCCCCTCGGTCTCGCCCACGACGTACGCCACCAGCGTCCCGTCCACGACCGCGGCCACCGCCCTGCGCACCGCGGGGTGGCTCTCCAACACGGCCTCGACCTCGCCCAGCTCGATCCGGTGACCGCGCAGCTTCACCTGGCCGTCGGCCCGGCCGAGGAACTCCAGCCGCCCGTCGGCCCGCCACCGCACCCGGTCGCCGGTCCGGTACATCCGCGAGCCCGGCACCCCGTACGGGTCGGGCGGGAAACGCTCCGCGGTCAGCTCCGGACGTGCCCGGTAGCCGCGGGCCACGCCGGAGCCCGCGACGAACAGCTCTCCCCACACCCCCACGGGGACCGGCGCGAGGCGTTCGTCCAGCACGTAGACGCGGGTGTTGCCGAGAGGGCGGCCGATCGTCACCGGGCCGGGGCCGTCGTCCACGCGGTCGCGGGTGGACCAGATCGTCGTCTCAGTGGGGCCGTAGACGTTCCAGAGCTGCCCGGTCCGCTCGCGCAGCGCCGTGGCCAGGGCCGGTGGCAGGGCCTCCCCGCCGACGAGCGCCGTCACCGGCCGGTCGAAACCGGCGTCCAGCATGGCCTGCCAGCCGGACGGCGTCGCCTGCACGTGTGTCACGTCGTGCTCGGCCGCCAGCCGGACGAGGGCGTGGGCGTCCGCGGCCTCGCCGGGCCCGGCGATGACGACGTGCCCGCCGCAGACGAGGGGGAGCAGCAGTTCCAGGGCGGAGATGTCGAAGGACGGCGAGGTGAGCGCCAGCCACCGGACGCCGGGCCCGGCCCCGAGGTCGTCGCGCATCGACAGCAGCAGGTTGACCAGCGACCGGTGCTCGATCTCGACGCCTTTGGGACGTCCGGTCGAGCCCGAGGTGTAGATCACGTAGGCCAGGTCATCCGGCCCGGCGGCCCGCGCGGGCGGGCGGCCGGGTTCCTCCGCGTGCGCGCTCTCCTGCGCGTACGCGCTCAGGTCGTCGATGGACAGGACCGGCAGATCGGGTACGGCGTCGGCCAGCCCGTCCGGCACCCCCTCCCCCGCGAGCAGCAACCGGACACCGCAGTCCCGCAGCACGAACGCCAGCCGCTCGGCCGGGTAACCGGGATCCAGCGGCAGGTAGGCCCCGCCCGCCTTCAGCACGGCGAGCAGCGCGACCAGCAGCTCCACCGACCTGTCCGCGCACAGCCCGACCACCTCGCCGGGCCGCACGCCCTCGCGCCGCAGCCGCCGGGCCAGCCCTTCCGCGGCGGCCTCCAGCTCCGCGTACGTCAGCCCGCGCCCCTCGCACGTCACGGCGATCGCGCCGGGCTCGCCCGCGACCAGCTCGTGCGCGGTGACGTCGGGCCTGGGGGCGGCCGTGTCGTTCCAGGAGACCAGGAGCCGCTCGCGTTCGGCCGCGCCGAGCAGGTCCAGCTCGGACAGACGCAGACCGGGGTCCGCCACCGCGCGGGACAGCAGGCGCTCCAGATGGTCGCCCATGCGCTCCACGGTGGCGTGGTCGAACAGGTCGGCGGCATAGATCAGGGAGAGCCCGAGCCCGCCGTCCCCGGTGTGACGGAACTCGGCGGACAGATCGGTCGTCGCCGCGCGCACGCCCGGGTCGAACGGCTCGGCGGCCAGGCCGGTGAGCGCGAGCGGCGTCCCGTCGTAGTTGTAGAGGACGAGCTGGGCGGAGAACAGCGGGGTCCGTCCGGTGTCCCTGGGCACGCCCAGCTCGCCGACCAGCCATTCGAAGGGCAGCGCGGCGTTGGCGTAGGCGTCCAGGCAGACGTCCCTGACCCGGCCGAGCAGCTCGCGGAAGGCAGGGTCGCCGGACAGGTCGGCGCGCAGGACGAGCGTGTTGATGAACGGCCCGATGAGCCGCTCCAGCTCCGGCCTGCCGCGTCCGGCGACCGGTGTGCCCACGCAGACGTCGTCCTGGCCGCCGTAGCGGGACAGCAGGGCCGCGTAGGCGGCCATCAGCACCATGAATCCGCTGCAGCGCGCCTGCCTCGCCAGCCGTTCCACGTCTGCCGCGAGCGCGGCGGGCAGGGCGCGGGTCACTACGCCGCCCGCCGCGCCGCGGCTCGCCGGGCG
>NZ_BAAAZP010000160.1:0-42715 GCF_039536965.1 Nonomuraea antimicrobica
GCGGGCCCGCTCGGCGGCCGAGATCTTGCCCTCGTCCGCGGGGCGCGTGCCAGGTCGGGGACGCGGCTTGGGCTGGTGCGACGTCGCCGACCGGCGCGTGCCCGTCTTGGGCACCGCGCGGCGGACGGGCGCACTCCTGCCGGTCTCCTGCTCAGTCGTCAACACGGATCCTCTCTGCCGCCCGTAGCCGGGCCGAGGCCGCCCGCGGGTTGCGGGCGAGCTCTTCTTCACCAGGGAGCTCGGCTCCCCTCGTCAGCAGGCGGAACCTCGGCTGATGCGCCGGGAGCGGAACGGGCAGCCCGGGAGGGCTGGTGTCCTTGGTTCGCGCCGTGAGGGCCTGCTTGGTGAGCCGGTCCTCGAGTGAGTGGTAGGAGAGCACGACGACTCTCCCGCCGAGCGCCAGCGCGTCGAGTGCCGCGGGCAGCGCCGCCTCCAGGGCGGACAGCTCCGCGTTCACCTCGATGCGCAGTGCTTGGAAAGTCCTCTTGGCGGGGTTTCCCCCGGTGCGCCGGGTCGCGGCGGGGATCGCCTCGCGAACGATGTCCGCAAGTCGCTTAGTCGAGGTTATTGCCTCTTTGGCCCGTTCCTTGATGATCAGGCCCGCGACACGCGGAGCGAATCTCTCCTCGCCGTAGACGCGCAGGATGCGGGTCAGCTCGGCCGCGGGGTAGGTGTTGACCACCTGCTCGGCGGTCAGCTCCTGCGAGGTGTCCATGCGCATGTCGAGCGGCGCGTCATAGGAATAGGCGAACCCGCGCTCGGCCTCGTCGAGCTGCGGCGAGGAGACGCCGAGGTCGAACAGCGCCCCGTCGATCGCGGTACGCCCCGCGCGGGCGAGCACTCCGGCCAGGTCGGCCGAGGAGGCGTGGACCAGCGTGGTGCGCTCCGCGTACGGGCTGAGCCTGCGCGCGGAGAAGTCGATCGCGAAAGGGTCGCGGTCGATCCCGATCAGGTGCAGGGCGGGGTGGGCGGCGAGCAGGGCCTCCGAGTGGCCGCCGAGGCCGAGGTTGGCGTCGACGACGACCGGCGCGGGCCCGGCCAGCGCCGGGCCGAGCAGCTCCAGAACGCGCTCGAGCATCACCGGAACGTGACCGCCCGTGCCAACGTTGTTGTCCATCTCCAACCCCCCTCTCGCGTCTTTGCTCGCGGATGACGCGTTCACCGATCGATCGCCGGTCATTCCTGGGTCCCCACCCGGCGCCGCCCGGCCAGGTCCCCATCCGCACCCTCTTCGTGGACGCCCGCCATCTGACACCGGGGAAGGTGCATCAGTTGGCAGACAGTGGTTGCGGGTGGAGACCTCGCCGAACGACATCACCGACGGATCGACCGTGGTCACTACAAGATCCCTGGCAGCACCTCCTCGGAAAGATCGGCGAACGCCTGCTCCTGTGCGTTGAGATAGGTGTCCCAGGCCTGCGCGTCCCAGATCTCCAGCCGGGTGTTGGCCCCGATGACGACGCAGTCACGTTCCAGCCCCGCGTATTGGCGCAGGCCCTGTGGGATCGTGATGCGTCCTTGCTTGTCCGGCGTCTCGTCGGACGCGCTGGCGAAGAAGACGCGGCTGTAGTCACGCACCGCCTTGGCGGTGACCGGGGCGGTGCTGAGAGCCTCGGTAATGCGCTGGAACTCCTCCACGGGAAACACGTAGAGGCATCGCTCCTGGCCTTTGGTGATCACAAGACCCTCCGCCAGCTCCTCACGGTACTTAGCCGGCAGGAACAGCCGTCCCTTGTCGTCCAGACGCGGTTGATGGGTGCCGAGGAACATCGGCCCCACCTCCCGTGCCTCGTGAAGCGCTCAGCGCTGGTGCACCGGGCCCTCCACTGCGCACCACCATACTCCACTTCTCCCCACCGTCAACTGATTCGAACCGTCTTCATCATTGGTTTCCGTTGCGTTACCGCAGGTCAGAGCGATGGAGCCGGGTGGAGGGGGTGGGCGGGGCGGTCAACCCTCATGGGCGTGTCGAGGGTTTGAAAGGCCGTGGAAATAGGGGCTGCGGAGATCGCGGAGGCTCCGGGTGGCGGAAAGTGGAGCGTCCGGTGGGGCCGGCCGTGTCACGGGATTCGCACTGCTATGCCACAAGAACAGGAAGATCGCTGGTGTTACCTGGAATTTCCGCAAATGTCGCTCTACAACCCGCAGCGTCGTAGGGTCGTACAGACAATGGAAAAGGAATGGCATGGCTCCCGCAAAGGCACCGTACCCGGGACAGCCGTCGCACTTCTCATGGAGGCCTGGTGGCAGTAACCCATGACGTCCCTCCCCAGCTCGACGAGCTGGTCTCCACGGCCCACCGGATCCGGCAGGCCATCGAGTCGGTGATCGAGGGCAAGAGCGACGCCGTTCGCCTCACGCTGACCGTCCTGCTCGCGGAGGGCCACCTCCTGATCGAGGACGTCCCCGGAGTGGGCAAGACGATGCTGGCCAAGGCGTTGGCCCGGTCCATCGACTGCCCGGTCCGGCGTGTGCAGTTCACCCCCGACCTGCTGCCCAGCGACATCACCGGGGTGAGCGCGTACAACCAGCAGACCCGGGAGTTCGAGTTCAAACCCGGGCCGGTCTTCGCCAACATCGTGGTCGGCGACGAGATCAACCGAGCCTCCCCCAAGACCCAGTCCGCCCTCCTGGAGTGCATGGAGGAACACCAGGTGACGGTGGACGGGCACACATATCCGCTCGACGCCCCGTTCATGGTGATCGCCACCCAGAACCCCATCGAGATGGAGGGCACCTATCCCCTGCCCGAGGCGCAGCGCGACCGCTTCACCGCCCGCGTGGCGATGGGCTACCCGGAGCCCACCGCCGAGCTGGAGATGCTCGACGTGCACGGCGGCACCTCGCCGCTGGACAAACTGGAGCCGGTGGCCACGACGGCGGAGGTACGCGCCCTCATCGAGGCCGTACGCGGCGTCTACGTCTCCCAGCCGGTCAAGAAGTACGCCATCGACCTGGTGGTGGCCACCCGTCACTCCCCCGACCTGCGGCTGGGCGCCTCTCCCCGGTCCACGCTGCAGCTCGTACGGGCCGCCAGGGCGCACGCCGCGCTGGCCGGCCGCGACTACGTCATCCCCGACGACCTGCAGGACCTGGCCATCCCCGTGCTGGCGCACCGGCTGCTGCCCAGCGTCGAGGCCCAGGGACAGCGCCGTCTGCCCGAGCAGGTGGTGTCCGATCTGGTCAGGCGCGTGCCGGTGCCGGAGACGCGAGCGTCGTGAGAGCCGGACTGCGGGCGCTGACCTCCAGGGGCAGGTCGTTCCTGGCCTCCGGGATCGCGGCCCTGCTGATGGCCGTCTTCCTCGGGGAGAACGACCTGTTCAGGATCGGGGTCCTGGTGACGGCGCTGCCGCTGCTGGCCGCGATGGTGGTGGCACGGACCCGCTACCGGCTGAGCTGCGCCAGACGTCTCGACCCGCCCAGGGCAGAGGTGGGCGGTGAGGCCACCGTGACCCTGCGGCTGGAGAACGTCACCCGGCTGCCGACCGGCCTGCTGCTCATCGAGGACACGGTGCCGTACGCGCTGGGCGTGCGGCCCCGGTTCGTCCTCGACCGGGTCGAGTCGCGCGGCGTACGGGAGATCGACTACCGGGTGCGCTCCGACCTGCGCGGGCGCTACACGATCGGGCCGCTGTCCATCCGCATCGCCGACCCGTTCGGGCTGGTCGAGCTGACCCGCTCGTTCACGATCAGCGACACGCTCGTGGTGACGCCGCAGGTGGCGGCGCTGCCCCACGTACGGCTGTCGGGCGAGTGGACGGGCGGCGGCGACAGCAGGACGCGGAGCGTGGCGGCGGCCGGCGACGACGACGTGGCGCCGCGCGAGTACCGGCAGGGCGACGACCTGCGCCGGGTGCACTGGCGCTCGACCGCCCGCCACGGCGAGCTGATGGTGCGCCGCGAGGAGCAGCAGTGGCAGAGCCGCGGCGCGCTCCTGCTGGACACCCGCAGGCACGCCCACCGGGGTGAGGGGCCGCGCTCGTCGTTCGAGGTGGCCGTCTCGGCGGCGGCCTCGATCGGCGTGCACCTCGCCCACGAGGGCCTGGGCCTGCGGCTGGTGACCGATCAGGGCGCCGAGCACCTGACCGACCAGGGGCTGAGCTACTCCCTGCTCGACACCCTCGCCGTGGTACGGCACAGCCCCGCCCGCTCCCTGGAGATGGGCGTGTCTGCGCTGCGTCAGGGCGGTGGCGACGGGCTGATCGTGGCCGTGCTCGGCGCGATGGACCCGGAGGAGGCCAGGGAGCTGGCCCGGCTGCGGCACAGCGGCATCACCGGCGTGGCCGTACTGCTCGACGTGAGCACCTGGGAGGGCGGCGACCGGACCGCCGAGGAGGCCCATCAGGCCGTGCAGACCGTCCTGGCCGGGTACGGCTGGCGCATCGTACGCCTGCCCGCGGGCACCTCGATCGCCTCCGTCTGGCAGGAGGCCGCCAACCGCGGCAGGTACGCGGTCAACCCCGCGGGAGGAGCGGCATGAGACTGACGATCGCCTCGGGAGTGGCCACGTTCGCCGCGGCCATCCTGCTCTACCCGCTCTTCCAGGGCGGGGCCTGGCTCTGGACCTCGCTCGGCGCCGTGCTGGCCGTGATGGCCGTCGGGCTGCTGAGCACCCGGCTGTCCCTGCCCGCCTGGGCGGCGCCGCTGCTGGGCGTGCTCGCCACGTGGATCTATCTGACCGCGGCGTTCGCCGCCGACGAGGCGTGGGCGCTGCTGGTGCCCACGAAGGAGTCGGTGGCCGAGCTGGCCAGGCTGCTCGGCGTCGGCTGGGCCGACATCCAGCGCTTCGGGGCGCCCGTACCGGAGCTGGAGGGCATCACGCTGCTGACCGCGGGGGGCGTGGCGCTCATCGCGATCGCCGTGGACCTGTTCGCCGCGCGGGTGCGCCGGGCGGCGCTGGCCGGGCTGCCGCTGCTGGCGCTGGCCACGGTGCCGGCCACGATCCTGGCCGACCCGATCAGTTGGCCGGCGTTCATCGTGGCCGCGCTCGGCTTCGTCGGCCTGCTGATCTCCGACGGGCGCGAGCGGATGGGCCACTGGGGCCGGGCCGTGCTGGTACGCCGTACCCGCGCGGCCGACCCGGCCCCGGGCGCCACGGCGGGCACCAGCGGCCTGCGGCTGTCGGGCAAGCGCATCGGGTTCGCCGCGATCGTGCTGGCCGTGCTGCTCCCGGCGGCGCTGCCCGCGATGGAGCCGGTGTCGTTCTTCACCTTCGGGGTGGGCGGCCGGGGCTCGGGTCCTGGCAACTCGATCAGCATCCCCAACCCGATCGCCAACCTGAAGGGACAGCTCGAACTGCCCGAGCGGCGGGTCGTCCTGTCCTACACCAACAACGATGACAAGCCCCGCTATCTGCGGATCTACGCGCTGGACACCTTCGACGGGCAGCAGTTCGGCATGACGCAGCCCAAGGGGGCGCCGGAGAACCGGACGGAGAACGGCCCGCTGCCCGAGCCTCCCGGCCTCAGCTCGCAGCCGAAGGTCGACAACGTGGTGACCAACGTGCAGATCAGCGACGAGATCGAGCGTCTGCAGTTCCTGCCGCTGCCGTACCCGCCCCGGCAGATCCGGGTGGACGGCGACTGGCGGGCCGACGTGGACACGCTGATGGTCTTCTCCACCCGCGACGAGGCCGCGGGCATCGAGTACGAGGTGGCCACCACAGAACCGGTCCCGACCGCAGACCTGCTGGACTCGTTCGACGGCGTGCCGCCGGAGGTGGACGAGCGGTTCCTCGCCCTGCCGGACAACCTGCCCGACGACGTCCTCGCGCTGGCCGGCAAGGTCGTCGGGAACGCCTCGACGAACTACGAGGCGGCGCTGAAGCTGCAGCAGTTCTTCACCACGGACGGCGGTTTCACCTACAACCTGCGTACGCAGGGGCACAGCAACTCGGCGCTGCGCAGCTTCCTGCTGTTCGACCGGACGGGCTACTGCGAGCAGTTCGCCGCGTCGATGGCGGTGCTGGCCAGGATCATGGGCATCCCGTCCCGGGTGGCGATCGGCTACACCGGCGGTACGAAGGCCGCCGACCGGTGGGAGGTGGGCACGAACGACTCCCACTCCTGGCCGGAGCTGTACTTCGAGGGCGTGGGCTGGCTGCCGTTCGAGCCGACCCCGGCGGGCGCGGGCGGGCAGGGCAGCGCGGTGGTGCCCGAGTACGCGCGTCCCAGGCCGGCCCCGTCGTCGCAGGCCACGACGCCGACGCCGGGCGCCACCACCTCCTCCGCCGACGAGCCGCAGGACCCGCAGGCCCGCCGCAACCCGCGCGAGCTGGACCGCGAGGGCACGGTCGCGCCCGGCGTACTTCCACCGGACGACTCCATGCCGCTGGCCGGCCAGCTCGGCATCGGGGCCGGGGCGCTGCTGCTCGTCCTGCTGATCCCCGCGGGCGTACGACTGATCACGCGGAACCGCCGGGTACGCAGCCTGGGGTGGAAGGTCTCGCAGCCCTCCGACGAGATGGCGGCCCGCATGGTGTCGTCGGGCAAGGGCTCAGGCAAGGGGTACGCCACCGTGGCGGCGGCGTGGGCCGAACTGGACGACGTCCTGTGCGACTACGGCATGGCGCGTCAGACCAGCGAGACCCCGCGGGCACTGGCCCGGCGGCTGACCCAGCAGTACGAGTTCGACGCCGACTCGGCGGCGGCCATCGCGTCGATCGCCTCGGCGGTGGAGCGGGTGCTGTTCGCCAGGGACCCCGGCCGGATCGAGCCGATGCGCAAGGATCTGCGCAAGGTGCGTCAGGCCCTGGCGGCCACGGTGTCGCGGGGCAGGCGGCTGCGTGCCGTCCTGCTGCCGCCGTCGACGCTGCGGCGGCTGCGGCTCGTGGGCGAGCGCCTGCTCGACGGGTTCGACCTGCTGGAGAACATCAGGCTGCGGCGGACGTCCGCCCAGAAGGGCGCCTGAGCACCACGGACCCGGGCGGCCGTCCCCTGCCGGGGGCGGCCGCCCGTGGCGTCGGACGGCCCACCGAGAACCGCCCGACCGAGCGCACGCGCGAACAAGCGACACACCCGAACGAGCGGCACAGCCGAACAGGCAGCACAGCCGAAACGGCCGAACAGGCGAATGGGTGGCACGGGCGAAACAGGGCCTGGCCGGAAACCGGCACCGGCCCTGACCGGGTGGACCCGACGAACGACCGATCGAGCAAGCGAACGACCGCCCCCTGCCGGGGACGGCCGCTCACCGTCGATCTGCTGGATCAGCGCTCGTCGTGACGACGACGCCAGCGCTCTTCCATGCGTTCCATGAAACTGCCCCGGTTGCCCCGGCGGGCCGGCTTGCCCGGAGGAGGGGCCGTGCCTGAGGCGGGGGCGGCGTCACCGAACCCGTTCATCTTCTTCCAACTGGACAGACCCCACAGACACGCGGCGAGCATGACCACGAAACCGCCGACGCCGAGCGGAATCAGACTCATCACCACGCCGACCATCATGATGACGACACCGAGAGCAAAGCCGATGGTGGCCTTGACCAGGCGACGCTTGTAATGGCTGCGTGGGTCACTGATCCTTACGGTGTTGGCCCACTTCGGGTCCTCGGCGTAGAGGGCCTGCTCGATCTGGTCGAGCAAGCGCTGCTCGTGCTCAGAGAGCGGCACGGCGCCTCCCAAGGACGGCCCCAGGACGGGGAAGACGGCAACGGACGACACGGGGTGTCCGAACCTCGCGGTCGGTTATCCCCAGAATACGAGGCTGTAGACGTAGGCGAAAGCAAACGTCCAACGCAGACCAAACCGGAGGTGACGTCATGGCTCTATTGTGACCCATCTCGCCCCCCTTCCCCCAAAATCCTGACACGGATGCGCCCACCAAGTCCGGACATCAAACGCTATGTCTCTATTTCATCAAGCTTGCCACGAACAAGCGACGCAGGGAGCACCGCATCGGGTCCGAATCTTCGGATCGCCTTGTCCATGGCCTGCTCCGCCTCGCGCCACCCGGTCTCCCTCTCGCCCAGGCCGAGCTGACGAGTGGCCTCACCGGCCGGTCGCAGGTTTTCCATCCGGACCCCCACCAGGCGCAACCGCACCCGCTGCAGCCCGGCCGCCTCGAACAGCTCGCAGGCGGTGGCGTAGATGACCTGCGCCACGTCGGTCGGCTCGCGCAGCGTGCGCGAGCGGTTGATCGTGGTGAAGTCGGCCCGGCGTAGTTTCACACTTACAGTTCTTCCCACGTGACCGGCCTTACGCATGCGGGCCGCCACCCGCTCCGACAGCCGCAGCAACTCGCGCCTGATCACCTCGGGATCGTCGACGTCGGACGCGAACGTCTCCTCGTTGCCGATGCTCTTGTCGGGCACGTGCGCGCTCACCGGCCGCTCGTCGCGCCCCCACGCCAGCGCCGCCAGGTGGCCGCCCACGGCCTGCCCCAGCTCGCGCTGGAGCGTGGCGGGCGGCACCCTGGCCAGGTCTCCGACCGTACGGATGCCCAGGCGCACCAGCGCCTGCTCGGTACGCTCGCCGACCCCCCACAGGGCCGACACCGGCAGCGGATGGAGGAAGGCGACCACCTCGCCGGCCGGCACCACCAGCAGCCCGTCGGGCTTGCATTGCTTGGAGGCGAGCTTTGCCACGAATTTGCTGCTCGCCACGCCCACGGAACAGGTGATGCCGTAGCGGTCGACGACCTGCTCCCTGATCATGGCGGCCACGGCGGCGGGCGGGCCGAGCCGCCGCCTGGCCCCACCGACGTCGAGGAACGCCTCGTCGGAGGCGATCGGCTCCACCAGTGGGGTGATCGAGTGGAAGATCTCCATGACGCCCCTGGAGACCTCGGAGTATTTGCCGCGGCTGGGCGGGATGATCGTGGCCTGCGGGCAGAGCCTGCGCGCCCTGCTCATCGGCATCGCCGAGTGCACGCCGTGGGCCCTGGCCTCGTAGGTGGCGCTGAGCACGACGCCGCGCCCGGCGGGCGAGCCCACGATCACCGGACGCCCCCGCAACTCGGGACGGTCGAGCAGCTCGACGCTGGCGAAGAACGCGTCCATGTCGACGTGGAGGATCGGGCAGCCGCTGTCATCGACCCCGGTCCGCGGAGCGGGGCCGATGCCGGTGATCTGCTTGCGAGACACGCCGTCGATTCTATCCGAACAGGCGTTCTATACCGAGGGGGGTGACCATCGTTTCCTCCTTCCGGCGCACCTCAGACGCGGTGGCCGAGCACGTGCAACTGCGTCGCGATGTCACGCAGCACGGGATGGGTGGCGGCGGCCTGTTCGAGCGCCGCGAGCGCCTCCGCGGCGCCCGGCTCGCCGTCCACGAGCCTGCTCGGCACCAGGTCGGCGAAGACGCGTACGCCGTGGATGGCGCCGACCTGGAACCCGGTCGCGCTCAGCAGCTCAGAGAGCGTGTCGGCGGCGAAGCGCCGGGGGGTGGGGTCGCGGTCGCCCCAGCTCCCGCTCGGGTCGCCGAGCACGGCCCTGGCCTCCTCGAACTGCCCGGCCAGCGCCCGGTGGATGGCGCTGGCGACGGGGTTGGCGGCCAGCACGCTGACGGCGCCGCCCCTGCGCAGCAGGCCCGCGACCGCGGTCAGCGCGCTGATCGGGTCTTCGACGTATTCCAGCACGCTGTGGCACAGGACGAGGTCGGCCGCGTCGCGGTGGAGCAGCTCGCCGAGATCGGCGGCGTCGCCCTGCAGGCCGCGCACGCGCACGCCCTTCTCCTTGGCCCGCCGCTCGAGCGCGGCCAGCGAGTCGGGGCTGGGGTCGACGACGGTGACGGCATGGCCGAGCAGGGCCAGCGGCACGGCGAACCCGCCGGTGCCGCCCCCTGCGTCGACGATGTCGAGCGACTCCCGCCCGGTGGCCGCCGTGCGCTCGGCCAGCATGGAGCGCAACGCGTCCCAGACGACGGCGGTCCGCACCGCCGGGGTCCTCGTGGTGACGCCTTCAGCACGCAACGTCGACTCGCCTCCCTCTCCCCCGCGACCGGCCGCCGAGGGCGTGTGCCTCGCGAAGCCGCACTTCGCGAACGGCTTTCTTCGCGGACGCGCCCCAGCCTACGCCGAACGCGCGAGCCTCGCTCCCACCCTCTCCTGCCCACCCTCCACAGAACACGCCCGCCCGAACCGGCCCGCCGATCCCGACCATGCCCGTCCGGCGCACCCGGCCCGCTCAGCCGTCGAAACCGGCCGCCAGCCGCTTGGGCGCCCGCAGCCGCCAGGCGTCGGCCAGCAGCTCGCCCATCTCCTCGGCGTCCACCGCCCCGAACCGCACGAGCACGATGGCGTGGCCGTCGTAGTGGGGGACGGTGCAGAACTTGCCCGGCTCGGCCGCGATGAGCCCGTCCTTCTCCTCGGTGGAGGTGACGGGGAGCACCAGCAGGTCGCCCTCGTCCCTGATCCGGGCGAACCACTTGCCCCGCACGTAGAAGGCGGGGGTGCCGTACATGGGTTTCTCGGCGGTCTCGGGGAGCGCCAGCGCCAGCGCGCGCACGTCGTCTTCCGTCACCATGGGGCACACCCTAGCCAGGCGCACCGACAATCTGGCGAAACAGCCCGGTCGGCGGCAGGGGTCGCGGGCGCGGAAAAGGGCGCGTCGCGGCTGGTGACGCGCCCCTGCTCCGTACGGTCGGCGGATGCGCGGCCACCCGGTCGGGCTCGCCCGGGGCGGCGGTGGGAAGCCTGACCGCGCGACGGCGCACGCCCTCACCTTCGCGAGCCGTGCGGGCCGACGTGGTTGGAACGTACCCCGAACACGCGGTCTCGGCCCGCCGAATGGGGGTGTCTAAAGGGTGAGGCTTGGCTTGAGTTGCTTGAAGCGGGCCAGCAGGCCGTTGACGAACTGCGGCGATTCGTCGGTGGACAACTCCCCCGCCAGGTGCACCCACTCGCTGATCACCACGCCCTCGGGCACGTCGGGTATCCACAGCAGCTCGTACGTGCCACCGCGCAGCAGGTTGCGGTCGACCGCGGGCATGCGGTCGAGGGTCCAGCCCTCGGCGTAGGTGGTGATCAGCTCGTCGATGCGGGCGTGGTGCCTGGCCACGCCCTCGACGATGGTGGAGGTGTACTCGTTGACCGGCGGCTCCTGACGCTCCACGCGTTCGGCGAGGATCTTCAGCGGATCCTCGCCGCGCAGCTCGGCCTCGAAGAGGATGTCAAGCGCTCTTTTGCGTGCTTTGCCGCGTGCCGACACCTCAGGCCCGGCCGAGGTATTCGCCGCTACGGGTGTCGACCTTGACCTTCTCACCGGTGGTGATGAACAGCGGCACCTTGATCTCGGCGCCGGTCTCCAGCGTGGCGGGCTTGGTGCCGCCGGTGGAGCGGTCGCCCTGAAGACCGGGCTCGGTGTTGGAGATGGTCAGCTCGACGGCGGCGGGCAGGTCGACGTAGAGCGCGGAGCCCTCGTTGAACGCGACCGTGGCCAGCGTGTTCTCCAGCATGTAGTTGGCCGCCGTGCCGACGGTGTTGCTGGGCACGTTGACCATGTCGTAGGTCTCGGTGTCCATGAAGACGAACTCGTCGCCGTCCTTGTACGAGTACTGCATCTCGCGCTTGTCGACGTTGGCCACGTCGACCTTGACGCCGGCGTTGAAGGTCTTGTCGACGACCTTGCCGGAGAGGACGTTCTTGAGCTTGGTGCGCACGAACGCGCCACCCTTACCCGGCTTGACGTGCTGGAACTCGACAACGCTCCAGAGCTCACCGCCCTCGAACTTCAGCACCATGCCGTTCTTGAGGTCGTTGGTCGTCGCCACTCGTTCTTCTCCCGCGTGCGGCCGCTCTAAAGGACGAGCAGCTCCTTGGTCGTCTTGGTGAAAAGCTCCGGCCCGCCCCCACGTGTCACGAGGGTGTCCTCGATGCGGACCCCGCCCCGACCCGGGAGGTAGACCCCGGGCTCGACGGTGATCGGAACTCGATCCTCTAGTCTACCGGTCCGAGCGGGGCCGAGGAACGGCTCTTCGTGGATCGCCAGGCCGACCCCGTGGCCCAGACCGTGCCGGAAGTGGGCGCCGTGGCCCGCGTCCTCGACGACCTGGCGGGCGGCCGCGTCCACCTCCCTGGCCTCGGCGCCGGGGGTGAGCGCGTGCCGTCCCGCGCGTTGCGCCCGCGCCACCAGGTCGTACACCTCTCGCTGCCAGCCCGCGGGCTCGCCGAGGCTGACCGTACGCGTCATGTCGGCGTGGTAGCCCTGGTAGCGGGCGCCGAAGTCCATCGTGACGAGGTCTCCCGCGCGCAGCTCGCGGGAGGTGGGGGCGTGGTGCGGGATGGCGCCGTTCTCCCCCGCGGCCACGATCGTGTCGAAGCCGGGCTTGTCGGCGCCCAGCTCGGTCATCCGGTGGTCGAGCAGGCGGGCCAGCTCGCGTTCCGTCATCCCGGGGGCGATCGCGCCGCAGACGTCGGCGAACGCCTGGTCGGTGATCGCGCAGGCGGTACGGATGAGGTCCAGCTCGCCGTCGTCCTTGACCACGCGCAGCAGCTCCACCACCGGGTCCAGCGGCACGAGGCCCTCCCCCAGCCGGCGGAACGCGGCCACGCTCATGTTCGCCGCCTCGATCCCGACGCCCGGGGCCGCCAACCGGCCCGCGACGTCGGCCACCTCCACCGCGGGCACCTCCAGCCCGCGTGCCGCCTCGATGTAGCGGTTGTCCGTGGCCAGCATCGCCGTCCCGTCGGCCCTGACCAGGACTGCGGCGTTCGAGCTGGCCAGCCCGGTGAGGTAGCGGACGTTGACGGGAGAGGTCACGAGCAGGGCGTGGACCTCGCGGGCGGGCAGCAGCTCGGCGAGCCGCGCGCGGCGTGCGCGGTAGTCGAAGGTCATTTGGCTAATTTACGCGCTATGCACCTCATGTCACTATTGCCCGCCTTGTCCCATCGGGTTCCGGCAACCGGTCAGTCGTCGTCCTCGTCGTCGTCTCCGGCGCCGCGCCGGTCGTCGCGCCGGTCGCCGTCCGGGAGGCGCCAGTCCCTGAGGAACTCGGACGCGGGGCCGGACGCGTTCATCTCGCCCTTCTCCTGTGCCCGCGCCAGGTCGCGATAGACGCCGGCGATGTCGCCGAGGGTGGAGTCGGCCTTGCCCTCCGCGAACTTCCTGGCCACCTTGCGCAGCTTGTCGCGGGCCTTGCCCGCGACGTCGGGGCTGATGCCGCCCATGGCCTGCTGGGCCGTCAGCGCATCGTCGAACGCCTTCAGCCACTCGCCGTAGCCGCCCCTCGGGACCGCCTGGCCCAGGGTCGCCTTGGGCGCGACAGTGCCGATCAGGGCGGTCGGATCGCCGCTGGGCTCGACGCTGGTCAGGACGTCCGGGGTCGGTTCGGCGGTGGAGATCGGGGGCAGGGTGGCGGGGAGCGGGACCGCGCTGGTGGGGGCCGGGGTCGGGACGGGCGTTTGCTCGTCCCGCGTACCGGTCAGGAGCACCATGCCCACCGTGACGACCGCGATGGCGACCCCGGCGGCGCCGAGCTGGATGACGGTCTTGCGGTTGGGGGCGGAGGAGGGAGGCGGCCCCAGGTCACCCGCCTGAAAGACCGCGGTGTCCCCGGCCCGCGCCGTCCCGCCCGCACCACCATGGGCGCCACCCGCGCCGACGGGGTGGATCTCGGTCGCCGCCTGCGTATACCCCGGCCCTCCGGCGCCTGGGGCTCCCGGACGGATGCCCATGTCGCGTTGGAAGGCCCCCGTCTGAGGCAGAGGGGCCCCCGTCTGAGGCTGAGAGATCCCGGCCCCGGTCCCGGCCCAAGGTGTCTGGGGCATCTGCGGCGGGGCCCCAGTGGCGGCTCCTGGCTTCGGGCGGGCGATGGCGGCCAGCGTCCGCCTGATCGACTCCCCGCTGACGGGTCGCGCCGCGGGATCCTCGGCGATCATGGCCAGCACCAGCCGGTCCAGCTCGGCCGGCACCTCCGCCCTGATCGCGCTGGGCGGGACGGGCGGCGTCCGCGGGCCCTCCCCCGGCTCGTCCGCGAAGGGGGGACGACCGCAGAGCAGTTCGTAGCAGACGCAGCCGAGCGCGTACACGTCTCCGGGAGCCTGGGCCGGTTCCCCGGTGGTCCGCTCCGGGGCGGCGTACCGGCCGCTGCCCCGTACCGGCTCGCGGCCGTCCATCCCGAAGCCGACGACCTTGAGCACGCCGCTCGCGGCCATCCGGAAGGCGTCGGGGTCGACCTGCCCGTGCACGACCCCGGCCCGGTGCGCGGCCTCGAGCCCGGCCGCCGCGTGCCCGATCAGGTCGCACACCTCGACGATCTTCAGGGTCTGGCGCGCGGCCAGCTCCTCGCCGAGGCTGAGCCCGGTCAGGTACTCCATCACCAGGAACGGCGCCCCGTCGTGCTCACCGACGTCCAGCACCATGGCCACGTTCGGGTGGATCACCCGGGCCACGGCCTGGGCGTGCTGGCGGAGCACCTCGCGCGTGGTGGCCCCCGCCGCCCTGGCGCCGAGCACCTTCACGGCCACGACCCAGTCGGCCCGCGTGTCGTACCCTCGCCACACCTCGCCCATCGGCCCGCTGCCGATGCGCTCGTCCAGCCGGTACCGGTCGGCGACCAATGAAGGCGTCGCGTCGGACATATCCCCGCCAATGACTCGAACATCAGGATGTCCGACCCACCATAGGCCCCCACGGCCTCCCCCGCCCCGCCATCGCCTTCACCCGCCGCCCGCGGCGCCGCGCGGCCGGCATTTGCCGGACCAGGTCACCGACGATCGCGCGACCGGCCCGGGTGGGCGATACTTCCGCGTGGCGAAGATCCGAAAGCCTGCGAAGGAACTGTCCGCGGCGAAACGGAAGGAAACCGCGTGCGGCACTTACGAAGGAGCGACAACTTGAACGAGCACCAGTGCGACCGTACGGCGGCGAGTGCCACCGATCCGTGGACGTGCCCGGAGTGCGGCACGATGTGGGAGCCGCTTCCGGCCACGGCCACCGCTCCCGCGCCGACACCGATCTCCTTCACCCGGAACGGCGCCATCATCGCGGTCTTCCTCGTCGCGGGCGTCGTACTCCTGGGCGCGCTGGCCGTGAGCTACACGGCGTTCACCGTCGCCCTGGGGGTCGGAGGGCTGGCGCTTGTCGGCGTGCTGGCCTTCAACCTCATCCGCAATTGGGATGATTTTTGATCATCTCACCACACCACCACCCGCGCTGCGGCGTGCGCTGGACGAGGTCGTCGGGGCTCTGACGCGTCGCAAGGCGGCGATCATCCGGCTCATCGGCCGGGGAAGAGGTCCATGCTCTGCACGTACTCCATCGCCTTCGTGAACACGGGGTCGCTCATGCGGCGCTCCATCTCCTGCGGCGAGACCTCCTCGACGCGGGAGTGGATCCACCACAGGTTGCCGAACGGGTCGCGTACCCGCCCGACCCTGTCGCCCCAGAACAGGTGCGTGACCTCGGTCACCGACGTCCCGCCCGCCTCGACGGCGCGGCGGTGGGTGGCGTCGGCGTCTGGCACGTACAGGCGCAGGAGGGCCGGGGTGGGCGGCCAGTGGGAGACCGCGTCGAACATCATCACCACCGCGTCCCCGATCCGCACCTCCGCGTGCTCGATGCGCCCCTCGGCGTTGGCCAGCCTGGCCAGCTCGACGGCGTCGAACGCGGCCTTGAGGTAGTCGATGAGCCCGGCGGTGTCGCGCCCGATGATCCACGGTGTTACGGCGGTGTAGCCCTCTGGAATGTCCATGTCCGGAGGCTATGAGGGAAGTAGGCCAGATTCCGTCCCACATCTCCGCCTAAGCTGGATTCCATGACCGACTCCCGGCTCCTGACACTGCTGTCGCTGCTCCAGACCTCGCGCGAGTGGCCGGGCAGCGAACTGGCCGAGCGACTCGGGGTCAGCCGCCGCACGGTCCGGCGCGACATCGAACGCCTTCGCGACCTCGGCTACCCGGTCGAGGCCACCATGGGCGCCACCGGTGGGTACCGGCTGGTCGCGGGCGCGGCCATGCCGCCGCTGCTGCTCGACGACGAGGAGGCCGTGGCCATCGCGGTCGGCCTGTCCACCGCCGCCAGGAACCCGGTCCAGGGCATCGAGGAGGCGTCGGTACGCGCCCTGGCCAAGCTGGAGCAGGTGCTGCCGTCCCGCCTGCGCCACCGGGTCAGGTCACTGCGCGACGCCACCGTCCCGCTGCCGGCGGAGGGCGGGCCCCAGGTCGATCCCGGAGCGCTCACCACACTCGCGGCGGCCGTGGCCAACCGGGAACGGGTGAGGTTCGGGTACCGGGCGAACGACGGCACGGACAGCGAGCGGCTCGTCGACCCGCACCGCCTCGTCGCGACCGGCCGGCGCTGGTACCTGCTGGGGCACGACCACGACCGCGACGACTGGCGGATCTTCCGCATCGACCGCATCACCGGCCCGCGCGCGACGGGCGCCAGGATCACGCCGCGCGAGCCGCCCGACGGGGACGCCGCCGCGTACGTCGCCGACCGGCTCTACACGCTCGCCCCCACGTACGAGGCCGTCGTCACCCTGCACACCGCCCCCACGGAGCCGATCAGGGCACTGGGCGAGGTCACTCCCCTCGACGGGGAGCGCTGCCGGCTGCACATGCGCGGCGACACCCTGGACTGGCTCGCCTTCCACCTGCTGGCGCTGGGCCGCGAGTTCGAGGTGCACGAGCCGCCCGAACTCGCAGCACACCTCCACACACTGGCCGCCCGCCTCACCCGTGCCGCGGGAACCCCGGCGCCGCAGGGCTGACGCGCTCCCCGGCCCCTGTGCTCCTTCAGGCAGCGCGAAGGGCGGGAAGCCGGCTGCTTCCCGCCCTCGTCGTCCGCGGATCAGGCCGTCGCAGGCTCCGGTACGCGGCGCGCGGGCGCCTCGTCCAGCGGCTGCGGCGGCGCGTTGAAGACCGCCGTGTCCAGGCGGCCCTCGGAACGGGCCACCAGCACCGGTACGACCATCTGTCCCGCGACGTTGGTGGCCGTACGGATCATGTCGAGGATCGGGTCGATCGCCAGCAGCAGACCGACGCCCTCGAGCGGCAGCCCGAGCGTGCTGAGCGTGAGCGTCAGCATGACGATGGCGCCGGTCAGGCCCGCCGTGGCGGCCGAGCCGACCACCGAGACGAACGCGATCAGCAGGTAGTCACCCACCCCGAGCTGCACCCCGAACACCTGGGCCACGAAGATCGCGGCCAGCGCCGGGTACACGGAGGCGCAGCCGTCCATCTTGGTCGTGGCCCCGAACGGCACCGCGAACGAGGCGTAGTCGCCGTCCACGCCGTTGCGCTCGACGGTGACCCGCTGGGTCAGCGGCAGCGTGCCGACGGACGAACGGGAGACGAAGGCCAGCTCGATCGCGGGCCAGGCGTTGCGGAAGAACTGCACGGGGCTGACCTTGCCCCACACCGCCAGCAGCGTCGGGTACACCACCAGCAGCACCACGAAGCAGCCGATGTAGACGCCGAGGCTGAGCTTGGCCAGCGGCGCCAGCAGGTCCCAGCCGTACGTGGCCACGGCCTTGCCGATCAGGCCCGCCGTGCCGATGGGAGCCAGCCGGATGACCCACCACAGCGCCTTCTGCACCAGCTCCAGCGCGGAACGGGCGAGGCCCAGGATCGGCTCGGCCTTCTCACCGACGGCCAGCGCCGCGGCGCCGGCCACGACCCCCAGAAAGACGATCTGGAGGACGTTGACCTCGGTGAAGGCGGTGACGACGTTCGTGGGCAGGATGCCGGTGACGAAGTCGAGCCAGGTGCCGGTGTTCTCGGGGGCCTTGGCGGCGCCGGTGTCCAGCGTGACGCCCTGGCCGGGGTTGAGGATCAAGCCGAGCCCGATGGCGAGCGCCACCGAGACGAACGCGGTGATCAGGAACCACAGCAGCGTCTTGGAGGCGAGCCGGGCCGCGCCGTTGACGTTGCGCAGGTTGGCCACGCTGACCAGGACGGCGGTGAAGACGAGCGGCGGAACGGCGAGTTTGAGGAGTTGTACGAAGATCTGGCCGACGCGGGTCAGGGTCTCGGTCAGCCAGACCACGTCCCAGAGCTTGGCGGCGAAGCCGAGCGCGATGCCGACGACGAGGCCCAGCAGCAATTGCAGGGAGAAGGAGAATCTCTTCACGGGGAGGAAGCCTCCGAAAGGAGGGCATGCCGAAGGCACGCCAGGTGAGGGGTTGGACGAACGCGGCGGCGACGTCAGCGACAGAGCGAACCCTGCAGCCGGCACAGGTCGATGTGCAGTCGCTCGACGAGCCACACGAACACGGGGGAGAACCTCACGAGCTGCCCCAACATCCACTAAATGTGGACAATTCCCGCAAAAAGAGTGATCTACCTCACAATGGTATGATCACCCAGACTCTGCGATAATTTACCCTCACCCAGCGGCGATCTCCTTGATCTGCTCGATCAGCCGCACCCGGTCCTCGTGCGTCCTGCCGAACGGCGTCACGTTCAGCGTGGTGACCCCCGACTCCCTCATCGCCTGTACGCGATCGCGCACGAACCCCTCGCTGCCCACCAGCGACATCTTCTCCAGCAGCTCGGCCGGCACCTGCGCGGCGGCCTCGTCCTTCTTGCCCTGGAGGTAGAGGTCCTGGATCAGCGCAGCCTCCCTCTCGTAGCCGTAGCGCCTGGCCAGGTCGTTGTAGAAGTTCTTGCCCCTGGCACCCATGCCGCCGATGTACAAGGCCGCGATAGGCCGCCCGAACTCCAGCAGCCCCGCCACGTCGTCGCCGATCGCGAGCGACGCCTGGGCGATCACGTCCAGCTCGCCCAGCTCGGGGTCGCGCCGGGACTTTCCCGCGGCCAGCGACGGGCCCCAGACCTCGGCGGCCTTCTCGGGCACGTAGAAGATCGGCTCCCAGCCCTCGGCCAGCTCGGCGGTCAGCTCGACGTTCTTGGGGCCGATGGCGGCCACCACGATGGGGATGCGGGAGCGTACCGGACGGTTGATGATCTTCAAGGGCTTGCCGAGGCCGGTGCCCTCGCCGGGCGGGAGCGGCACCGTGTAGTGGCGGCCCTCGTACTGCAGGCGCTCGCGCCGCCACACCTGGCGGCAGATCTCGATGATCTCCTTCGTCCGCCCCAGCGGCGCGGTGTACGGCACCCCGTGGAAACCCTCGATCACCTGCGGCCCCGACGCGCCCAGCCCCAGCGTGAACCGCCCGTCGGAGACGTAGTCGAGCCCCGCCGCCGTCATGGCCAGCAGCGCCGGGGTGCGCGAGTAGATCGGCAGGATGCCCGAGGCGATCTCCAGCCGTCCGGTCTTGGCCGCGATGTAGCCCATCTGGCTGACCGCGTCGAACGAGTACGCCTCCGGCACGAACACGATGTCGAGCCCGGCCTTCTCGTAGTCGGCCAGCTCCTCGACCGACTCCTTGAAACCGCCCGAGTAGTTGAGTGCCATACCGATGCGCATGCGGGCTCCCACCGACCGAATGATGTTCTGTTGAGGTGGCACCATGTTATCGCGCGGGCGCGGCAGGCAGGAGCCGCTAGCCTGGTTCGAGTGCTGAGTCGGGTCGTCGTCATCGTCTCCGTCGTGGTGGCCGCGGCCCTGGCGGGTCACGGGCTGATCCCCGCGCTCGGCGGGTTCACTCCCGTGCTGGAGAGCCTGCTGCCCTGGATGGGGCTGGCCGTGCCGCTGCTGCTCACGGCCGCCGCGATGGCGAGGTCGACGGCCGCGGCCCTCGCGGCGCTGGTGCCGGGGGCGGTGTGGGCTGTCATGTTCGGATCCACGCTGCTGCGCACTCCGCCGGGCGGCCCGAGCGACATCGACGTCGGCACGGTCAACGTGGGGGTGCGCAACAGCGCCTCGGGCGAGGCCGTACGCGCGATCGCCAAAGACCTCGACGTCCTGGCCGCCCAGGAGCTGACCCGGGGCGGGCCGGCCGCCAAGCAGCTCAACAAGATGTTCAAATACCACTATCCGGTCAGCACGGTCGGCCTGTGGAGTCGCTACCCGATCAGCGAGACCAAGCCGCTCGACGTCGGCCTGGGCTGGCCGCGCGCCCTGCGCGCGGTGATCACCACCCCCAAGGGCAAGGTGACCGTCTACGTCATGCACCTGGCCTCGGCCAGGCCCGGCGAGACCGCCTCGCGCGACTCCTCGCTCGCGCACGCGCGCAAGCTCATCGACGCCGACCCCAGCAAGCGCATCCTGCTGCTCGGCGACCTCAACACCGCCACCACCGACCGCGGCATGCGCGGGCTGACCCCGCCGCTGACCGACGCCCAGAGCGCGGCGGGCGAGGGCTTCGGGTTCACCTGGCCGGCCGAGTTCCCGGTCACCAGGCCCGACCACATCCTCTACCGGGGGATGACGGCGACCAAGGCGGGGGTCGCACCGGCCACGGGCAGCGACCACCGGGCCGCGATCGCCTCACTCCGCTTCTGATCCGCTGCTGGTCCGCTTCCGATCTTCGCCCCGGTCAGGGGTGGCTCCCCGAGAGCAGGTCGAGGTCGTCGGGCGTGTCGACGTCGGCCGGGTCTCCGTGCTCGTCGCACGGCACCTCGGTGACCAGCTCGGGATGGGCCTTCAGGTACGGCCGCGCCCCGACGTCCCCCACGGCCAGCTCCGCGACCCCGGCGAAGTGCGTACGGGAGATCAGCACGGGGTTCCTGCGCCGCCCCGCATAGGTGGCGACGGCCAGCCCGGCGCCCGAGGCGATCAGCGCGCGTACCGCGCCGGGCCGGATCAGCGGCTGGTCCACCAGCGCGACCACCACGGACTCGGCCTCCTCCGGCAGCGCGGCCAGCCCGACGCGCAGGGAGGAGCCCATGCCGGAGGCCCAGTCCGGGTTGCGTACGGTCACCGCCCTGCGCACCTGCACCGTGGCCGCGCCCAGGACGACCACGACCGGATGGCAGCCGCCCTCCTCCAGCAGCCGTATCCCGCGGTCGACCAGCCGCTCACCCTCGTACTCGAGCAGCGCCTTGGGCTGCCCCAGCCGCGAACCCGAGCCGGCGGCCAGCAGCAGCCCGGCGACCTTGGAGCCCCTCACGTCGCCTCACCCCGTGCCCCGAGGCCGGGCTCGTGGTGGATGCGCCCCTCGGTGGCGGACAGCGGGCGGCCGGAGCCGCCCCAGCGGAGCTGGATCAGCTCGGCGGCGATCGACACGGCCGTCTCCTCCGGCGTGCGCGCGCCGAGGTCGAGCCCGATCGGCGAGCGCAGCCGGGCCAGCTCGGCCTCGGTGAGCCCGCTCTCGCGCAACCGCGCCAGCCGGTCGTCGTGGGTACGCCGCGAGCCCATGGCCCCCACGTAACCGGCCCCGGTGCGCAACGCCACCTCCAGCAGCGGCACGTCGAACTTGGGGTCGTGGGTCAGCACGCAGATCACCGTACGCTCGTCCACCTGCACGGAGGCCAGATAGTCGTGCGGCCACTTGACCACGACCTCGTCGGCGTCGGGGAACCGCTTGGCGGTGGCGAAGACCGGCCGCGCGTCGCACACCGTGACGTGATAGCCGAGGAACTTGCCCACCCTGGCCACCGCCGCGGCGAAGTCGATGGCGCCGAACACCAGCATCCTGGGCGGCGGCGCGAAGGAGTGCACGAACACGGCCAGGTCGTCCAGCCGCCGCTCCCCCTGCCCGCCGTAGTGCCGCAGGCCGGTCAGCCCTTGGGCGAGCATGCCGCGGGCGTCGTCGTCCACGGCGGCGTCGAGGCGTTCGAGGCCGAGCGTGCCCGACGTGCGGCCGGGCCAGATGACGCGGCGGGCGCCGATCCGGCCGGGGCCGGAGGCGATGGTGGCCACGGCGACGGGCTCGCGCGCCTCGATGGAGGCCGCCACCTCCCCCAGCTCGGGGAAGGTCTCGACGGAGACGGGCTCGACGAGGATGTCGATGATGCCGCCGCAGGTGAGCCCGACGGCGAAGGCGTCGTCGTCGCTCACGCCGTACCGTTGCAGGACGGGCGTGTCGATGCCGGCGGCCAGCTCGAACACCGCGCCCTCGACGCAGCCGCCGGAGACGCTGCCGACCACCTCGTCACCGCACACGGCCATGGACGCACCCGGCTGCCTGGGCGCGCTGCTCCACGTGCCCACCACCGTGGCCAGCCCGAATCTGAGCCCTGACCGCCACCACTTCATGATCTCCGGCAGCACGTCACGCATGGGCGAGCCTTTCACTGAGTCGCTCGTAGGCGGCCAGGCTGTGCCCGGCCACCAGGTCGTCGAGGTACGGCAGCGCCGCCCGCATGCCTCCCGTCAGCGGCTGGTAGTCGTCATACCCCTTGTGCGGGTTGACCCAGATCACCCGATACGCCTGCCGGGCCAGGCGTGCCATCTGCGTGCCCAGCAGCTCGGGATCACCGCGTTCCCACCCGTCGGAGGCGATCACCGCGATCGCTCCCCTGGCGCTGTAACGAGCGAGGAACTCCTTGAGTTCGTCACCCAGCCGGGTTCCGCCGCTCCAGTCGGGGATGACCTTGGACGCCTCGTTCAGCGCGGTGCCCGGATCGCGGTGGCGCAGCTCGGCGGTGATCGGGGTGAGCCTGGTGCCGACCGAGTAGACCCTGGTGGCCCTGGGCTCGCTCCTGACCAGCGCGTGGGCGAAGCGCAGCAGCGTCTCGGCGTACGGGGCCATCGAGCCGCTGACGTCCACGAACAGCACGACCGGGCGCGGCCTCGTGGTGTGCCGGCGGTGGCGGAGCCTGGCCACCTCGCCCTTCCTGAGCGCGTCGCGGATCGTCCGCCGCTGGTCGAGGATGCCCCGGTGGGCGCTCTCGAACCGGCGCGAGCGCCGCCGGGCCCGGCCCGCCCTCAGCATGGCCAGCATGCGGTGCACCTCGGCCCGCTCGGCGTCCGTCAGCCGCGCGACGTCGCGGTGCCGCAGCACCTCGATCCGGCTGGACGTGGCCGGGGCCGCCGTCCCGTCGTCGTCGCCGTCGCCCTCCTCGCCCTGCCACTCGGCCAGGTGGCGGGTGACGCTCGTGCTGGCCGTACGGGTCAGGACGGCCCCGTGGCCGCCGAAGTAGGCGGCGAAGCAGCGGTCGTAGCGGGGCAGGTCGTCGGGGGTGGCGCAGAGCGTCAGGCGCCCGGCCCAGTACACCTCGCCCGCGTCGGTCACGTCGAGGTGGGCCAGCGCCCGCAGCAGGTTCTGGGTGCGCTCGTGGTCGGCCGCGACGCCCGCCGCGCGCAGGGTCCTGGCGAACCCCGTCATGGTGGCGGCCGGCCCGCCCGCACCCCGGTCACCCCGGTCAGTCATGGCCGAGCAGTCCGTTGCCGATCACGGTCGCCACGTCCTCCCGGTACTTCAGCGCCGCGCCGAGCGTGGCGGCGGCCCGGCCGGGATCCAGCTCCTTGGCGCCCAGCGTCAGCAGCGCCTCGGTCCAGTCGAGCGTCTCGGCCACGCCCGGCGGCTTGACCAGGTCGGCCCGCCGCAGCCGCTCGGCCGCCCGCGCCACCTGAGTGGCCAGCACCTCGGTGCAGTCCGGCAGGCGCCGCAGCAGGATGGCGACCTCGCGGTCGAAGTCGGGATGCTCCAGCCAGTGGTACAGGCAGCGCCGCTTGAGCGCGTCGTGCACCTCGCGCGTGCGGTTGGAGGTCACCACGACCACCGGCGGCGTCGCGGCCCTGACCGTGCCCAGCTCGGGGATGGAGATCGTGAAGTCGGAGAGCACCTCCAGCAGGAACGCCTCGAACTCGTCGTCGGCCCGGTCGATCTCGTCCACCAGCAGCACGCTCGGCTGCGTCTCGATCGCCTTCAGCAGCGGCCTGGCGATCAGGAACCGCCGGTCGTAGATCTCCCCCTCCAACCGGCTCACGTCGGTGACCCCCGCCGCCTCGGCGGCCTTGAGGTGCAGGAGCTGGCGGGCGAAGTCCCAGTCGTACAGGGCCTGGGCGGCGTCCAGCCCTTCGTAGCACTGGAGCCTGATGAGCGGCGCCTTCAGCAGCGTCGCCAGCGTCTTGGCCAGCTCGGTCTTCCCGACGCCCGCCTCGCCTTCGAGGAACAGGGGCCGCCCCATGCGCAGGGCCAGGAAGGCGGCCGTGGCCAGCCCCTCGTCGGCCAGGTACGCATGCCGGTCGAGCAGCTCGATGAGCTTCGCCGGAGACTCGATGTCCACCGGCCTGATTGTCCGCCGCAGCACCCTTTCAGGCTACGACGACACTTCGCCTCCGCGATATTCGCCCGGAACGACCGTCACCAACGGTAAGCTTGCGCTCACTGAAAGAGATGACGGACAAGGCCCGCCCCCGAGCCTTGCCTCCCGAGGTTCCCCATCGACAAGATCCGGCGCCACCGGGACCGGGGCTTGGCAGCGAGGACATCCGCGAGCAACCGGAGAAGAGATGATCCACGTCGGCAGTCGTCCCGCACGCCCCCACACCGTCACGGCCGGCGCAGCCGGTGCGGCGGTCGCGGAAGTGGCGGGCGGGTCGTGATGCACGCGCACCTCAGCGCGCCCGACCCCTGGGACACGTTCCCCGTCTCCCCCGAGGTCAGGCAGCGCAGCAAGATCACCGCCGCGCGGCGGGCGATCGACGTCGCCCTTCAGTCGCGCTTCCTGTGGGTCAGCAGTGAGAAGCGGGAGGCCATCTCCGCCTGCGAGGATCTTGAGCTGCTGCAGAAGTGGCTCATCCACGTTCTCACGGTCGACTCGGTCGACGAGCTGTTCCTCGAAGCGGGCTGACCTCCGCGCCCGTCTCCGGCCGCCTCCGGTTCACCCCTGCCGGTCCTGGCCGGCTCCTGGCGCGTCGCCCTCGCGGGCCTCGCCGCGTTCGCTTATGAGGGCGCGCAGCTCGGCCGTCGCCCGGTGGGCGCGCGACTTCTCCGACCCCTGGATGCCCATGGCCCCGATCGTCCGGCCGTCGGAGAAGTCGATCCGCGGCCACGGGTCGCCGACCACCAGCGTGACCTCCAGGATCTCCGCCCACTCGTACCGGTGCGTACGCAGGGCGTTGACGATCGTGACGCCCCGCTCGTCGGCCTCCACCCGCACCCGGCCCAGCAGGTGCAGCACGAACGCCACCGCGCAGCCGAACGCGACGAGCGCCACCCGATCGGGCAGCTTGAACGGCTGGGCGATGAAGATCGCCATCATCACCGACCCCACCACGATCAGCGTGGCGAAGCCGTAGGCGACGAACCGACCCCGGCGCGGACGCCAGGTGACGGGCAGGGGCGGAGGGGAAACGGGCTCTGACACGAGGGAAACCTACCGCAGCTCAGTGGAGGTCTCTCAGAAGGAGGGCGGTCTCGAGCGCGGCGATGGCCGACTCGTACCCCTTGTCCTCCTTGCTGCCCGGCAGGCCCGAGCGGTCGAGCGCCTGGTCCATCGTCTCGCAGGTGAGCACGCCGTTGCCGACGGGCGTCTCCTCGTCGAGCGAGATGCGGGTCAGGCCCGCCGTCACCGAGTCGCAGACGTAGTCGAAGTGGGCGGTCTCACCGCGGATCACCGCGCCCAGCGCCACCACCGCGTCGCAGCGGCGGGCGAGGGCCTGGGCGACCACCGGGATCTCCAGCGACCCCGGCACCCGCACGACCGTCGCCGTGGCGCCGCTGTCGTCGCACGCCCGCAGGGCCCGCGACACGAGCTGGTCGGTGATCTTGGCGTGCCAGCTCGCCGCCACCACCCCCACCGTCAGCCCCGACGCGTCGGGCGCCGCGACCCCCGGCCTTCCTTCGCCGCTCATGACGCCTCCGAGATGTCGTGGCCGAGCCGATCGCGCTTGGCCCTGAGGTACCGCTCGTTGTACGGGTTCATGGCCACGGGCATGGGCTCGCGGCCGAGGACCTTGATGCCGTAACCGTCCATGCCCTTGAGCTTGGCCGGGTTGTTGGTGAGCAGCCGAACCGACCTGACGCCGAGGTCGGCCAGGATCTGGCCCGCGTTGGAGAACTCTCGCGCGTCGACCGGCAGCCCCAGCTCCAGGTTCGCGTCGACGGTGTCGCTGCCGTTGTCCTGCAGCCCGTACGCCTTCAGCTTGGCCAGCAGCCCGATGCCCCGCCCCTCGTGGCCGCGCAGGTAGACGATCACGCCGCGGCCCTCCTCGGCGACGGCCGCCATCGCGTGGTCGAGCTGCACCCCGCAGTCGCAGCGCAGCGACCCGAACACGTCGCCGGTCAGGCACTCGGAGTGGGCCCTGACGAGGACGTTCTCGCCGTCGGACAGGTCGCCGTAGACGAGCGCGACGTGCTCGCCGCCGTCGAGCGCGCTGGCGTAGCCGTACGCCCGCCACGTCCCGTACGCGTTGGGCAGCCGCGTCTCGGCCACCCTGGTGACCATGCTCTCGGCCCGCCGCCGGTAATCGACGAGCTGCTCGATGGAGACCAGGGCCAGGTCGTGCTCGTCGGCGAAGCGCCGCAGCTCGGGCAGCCTGGCCATGGTGCCGTCGTCGTTGACCACCTCGGCCAGCGCCCCTGCCGCCGACAGCCCGGCGAGCCTGGCCAGGTCGACGGCCGCCTCGGTGTGACCGCGCCGGGCCAGCACGCCGCCCTCGCGGTAGCGCAGCGGGAAGATGTGGCCGGGACGCACCAGCTCGTCGGGCTCGGTCGCCGAGTCGGCCAGCGTACGGATCGTCCTGGCCCGGTCGGCGGCGGAGATGCCCGTGGTGACGCCGTCACGGGCGTCGACGGTGATCGTGTACGCCGTGCGCATGTGCTCCTTGTTCTGGAAGACCATGAGGGGCAGGCCGAGCCGGTCGAGCTCCTTGCCCTCCATGGCCACGCAGATCACGCCGCTGGTGTGCCGGATCGTGAACGTGCACAGCTCCGGCGTGGCCCTGGCGGCGGCGAAGATGAGGTCGCCCTCGTTCTCCCTGTTCTCGTCGTCGACCACGACCACGGGCTTGCCCTGCCGGATGTCGTCGATGGCACGCTCGATCGGGTCGAGCTTGATGTCACTCACTGGTTCACCGCCGGGTTCGGGGTCGAGCTTGATCTCGTTCATTGGGCCACCGCCACGTTCGGGACCGCGGCGCGGTATTCACGCAACCACTTCACAAAGCCGACGAGGACCAGGAGGAAGAACACGCCGTACACGGCTCCGGAGACCACCAGCCCCGAGCTGAACGCCAGCGGCACCCCGACGAGGTCGACCGCCACCCACACGATCCAGAAGTCGACCAGCGCCCTGCCCTGCGCCCAGGTCGCCAGGGCGCTGCCGACGAAGATGTAGGCGTCGGCCGCCACCAGGAACGCGCCCTTCGGCAGCGGCTCGTGCGCGCCCCACGACAGCCCCGTCACGTAGAACAGCAGCCCGATCACGGCGGTGCCCACCAGCATGACGCCGACCAGCAGCGAACGCTCCCACCACTGGGCGGGCCGGACCGCGAGCGGCTTGCCGTCCTGGGTGCCGCGCCGCCACGCCAGCCAGCCGTAGACCGCCAGGGCCGCGAACAGCGCCTGCTTCAGCGCGTTGCCGGTGATCTGCGCGTTGATCGAGGCGATCAGCAGCAGCACCGACCCGGCGAACTGCACCGGCCACGTCCACATCGACCTGCGCATGGCCAGCACGACCGTGGCCAGGGCGGCGACGTTGCCGACCAGGTCGGTCCACAGCACGCGCGTGCCGAACACCTCGAATCCGGCATTGAGCCAGTTCACTGTCTGACCACCAGCCTCTCCACATACTTCGCGATCACGTCGACCTCGATGTTCACCACGTCGCCCACCTGGCGCTCGCCCATGGTGGTGAGCTTCAGCGTGGTCGGGATGAGACTCACGCCGAAGCTTTCGTCGTCAACCGTCGTGACCGTCAGGCTGATTCCGTCGACGGCGATCGAGCCCTTCTCCGCGACGTACGGGCTGAGCGCCTCGGGGAGCGAGAACCGCAGGTCGTCCCAGCTCTCGCCCGGGTCGCGGGACAGCAGCGCGGAGGTGCCGTCGACGTGGCCCTGCACGATGTGACCGCCGAGGCGCTGGTCGGCGCGTACGGCGCGTTCCAGGTTCACCGCCGAGCCCGCCGCCAGGCCGCCCAGGGAGCTGCGGTCGAGCGACTCCCTGATCACGTCGACGGTGAACACGTCGCCCTCGACCGCCACGACCGTGAGGCACACGCCGTTGACCGCGATGGAGTCGCCGTGCTTGGCGTCGGAGGTGACGATCGGGCCGCGCACCGACAGCAGGGCTCCGCCGCCCGCTTGCTCGATGGCCACCACGTCGCCCTTTTCCTCAATGATCCCGGTGAACATCACTTCTCCCTGCCTGGGTGGGTGGCGGGCCGGGCGATCAGCCGTACGTCCGGCCCGATGGGGGAAATCTCGTCGAATCTGAGGCGGTGGAGCTCGCCGATCGTCCGCACCCCGGCCTCGCCGAGCGCGGACCTGCCGGAGCCCAGCAGCGCCGGGGCCACGTACGCGACCACGCGGTCGACCAGCCCCTGCCTGACGAACGAACCGGCCAGCGTGGGCCCGCCCTCCAGGAACACGCTCACGACCTCCCGCGCGGCCAGCTCGCTCAGGAGGGCGCGCAGGTCGAGGCCGTCGTCGTGGCGGGGCAGGCGCAGCAGGTCGGCCTTGAGGCCGGTGTCGGCGTCGTCGGCCACGGCGACGAGCGTGGGGGCCTGGTCGTCGAGGACGCGGGCGGACTGCGGTGTCCTGGCGTCGGGATCGACCACGACCCGCACCGGCACCCGCCTCCCACCGGCACCGGCACCCGGCACCCCGCCCGGCCCATCCGGCCGGTCCTCGGACGGGGACGGGCCGGGGCGCGCCGTGAGGCGGGGGTCGTCGGCCAGCACCGTGCCGATCCCGGCGACGATCGCGTCGGCGGCGGCCCGCATCCGGTGCACGTCGGCCCGCGCCTGCGGCGAGGTGATCCACTGGCTGGTGCCGTCGGCGGCGGCCGACCTGCCGTCGAGCGTCGCGGCGAACTTCCAGGTCACGTGCGAACGCCCGAGCCGCGCGTACGTCAACCACTCCTCGTTGACCCGCTCCGCCGCCTCGGCGAGCACCCCGGTGGTGACGGCGACCCCGTGGGAACGCAGCCGCGCGGCGCCGCCCGCCGCCTTGGGGTTGGGGTCGGACACGGCGATCACCACCCGCGCCACGCCCGCCGCCAGCAGCGCGCCGCTGCACGGCCCCGTGCGCCCGGTGTGGTCGCAGGGCTCGAGCGTCACATAGGCGGTGCCGCCCCGGGCCCGCTCTCCCGCCTGCGCCAGCGCGACGACCTCGGCGTGCGGCCCTCCGGCGTACGCGTGGAAGCCCTCACCGGCGACCTGCCCGGCGGCGTCGAGCACGACGCAGCCCACGACCGGGTTGGGGCTGGTGCCGCCGTGCCCGCTCCGGGCCAGCTCGACGGCGCGCGCCATGAATGCGGCATCGCGCTCGGGTCTCTCCACCCCGGGTCTCCTACTCGCCAGTAGCTCAAAGCCACGGCGGGCCCCGGGGGATCTTCGTCGCGACGCCCGAAGGCACCACGGCAGGCGGCCGGCTGGGACGCCGGACACCTCGCGCGCTTCCTCCCATCCGGACTTTAACCGTCGGTCCCGGAATTTCACCGGGTCAACCGGCCGATGGCATCGGCCGGGTCGCGGACTGTCACCGCCGGTTCGGATTTTCACCGACCCCGGAGCACGCTAGCTCTCTTTCCGCTATCAGTGTGCCATGCCCCGAACCGAGCACGCGACCGCCCCCACCTAACCGACCAAGCGCTCGTTTCAGGCGGCCATGAGCCGATGCGCGCGACGCGCCGCCGGGCTGTACCGGACCTGCCCGGGGACCAGCCCGATCCCGGTGTGGAGGGTACGCAGCGTGGCGGTGGCCCACAGGTCGCCGACCGGCGTGGCGGGCAGCCCGTACAGCCGCCTGGCCCAGCGCGGCAGGGTCGCGAACGCCAGCAGCGTCAACGCCGGCAACGCGGGCTTGAGCGGCGTCAGCAGCAGCGGGAGCGGGGCGTTGAACGACAGGCGCAGCGGATGGGCCGCCTCGGGGACGAAGCGCAGCCCCGGGCGGGCGGCCTCGATGTAGTCGCGCAACTCGGCCACCGAGCCCGGCACCTCGTCGGGCGGCAGCCCCACCACCTCGGCGGCCCTGCGCCACTCGGCCACGAACGTGTCGGCCTCGGCGTCGGACAGGCGTACCCCGGCGCGGCGGGCGACCGACAGGTAGGAGTCGACCTCGCCCACGTGCACCCAGCGCAGCGCCTCGGGCTCGTCGAGGTGGAACGTCTCTCCGGTGTCGGGGTCGCGGGCGGTCAGGGTGGCGTGGATCTTGCGTACGCGGCGACCGGCGCGCTCGACCTCGGCCCGGGTGCCGTACGTGCGTACGCGGACGAACTCGGTGGTACGGGCGAACCGCGACCACGACTCGTGCGGATCCATGAGCGCGGAGTTCTGCAGCACCCCGCGCATCGCCCTTGGGTGCAGACCCTGCATCAGCAGCGCCCGGAAGCCGCCCACCAGCAGGATCGGCTCGCCCATCACCCGCCACGTCACCGAGCGGGGCCCGAAGATCCCATAGTCGCCCATAAGTAAAGAGTTACCCGGGTAAGGGACGTTTCAGTCACAGCCCACGGCCCCACGACCTCACGGCGAGGCCGCGGTTCGGCGAGGCCGCGGTTCCACAGGCGAGGGCGCGGCTCAAGGGCGGGGAACGGCTTCAGAACGAGGGGACGGCTTCAGAGCGAGGGGACGGCTTCAGGGCGCGGACGCCGACTGGGCGCGGACGGCGGCGGCGCGGAGATCGTCGATGGCGGCCAGCGGGTCGGCGGCCCCGTAGACGGCGCTCCCCGCCACGAACACGTCGGCACCGGCCTCGGCGCAGCGCACGATGGTCTCGGCGTCGACCCCGCCGTCCACCTGCAACCAGACGCGCCCGCCGTGCCGCTCGATCAGCTCACGCGCCCGCCGGACCTTCGGCAGCACCACGTCGAGGAACTTCTGCCCGCCGAACCCCGGCTCCACGGTCATCAGCAGCAGCATGTCGACCTCGCCCAGCAGGTCTTCGTACGGCTCCACGGCCGTGGCCGGGTTGAGCGCGAGGCCCGCCCGGGCACCGAGCGAGCGGATCTCCCGCAACGTACGGATGGGGGCCTTGGCCGCCTCCGCGTGGATCGTCACGCTGCCCGCCCCCGCCCCCGCGTACTGCGGGGCCCAGCGGTCGGGGTCGTCGATCATGAGGTGGCAGTCGAGCGGCGTGGCGGTCGCCTTGCGCAGCGCCTCGACCACGGGCAGCCCCAGGGTCAGGTTGGGCACGAAGTGGTAGTCCATGACGTCGACGTGCAGCCAGTCGGCATTGGGCACGGCGGCGGCCTCGTCGGCGAGCCGGGCGAAGTCGGCGGCGAGGATGCTGGGCGAGATCTGTACGGCCATGATGGCCCAAGTGTATTGACTTCCTCCCCCTCCTGAAGCTGAAGGCCGGGGATTCCAACCCGTCCCTACGCTGAGGCTGAGGTTCGCGGTTCACCGGCCGGCCCAGGCGCCGCGGGTGGCATGACGCCGACATCATCCCGGGGACGGCCGAAGCTACGAGACAGTAGCGTACTGATGATCACGGATAGGGGGCCGGCGTGGAGGATCTGGGTTCATCCGTTCTGGCTGCGCTGGCGGCGGCGGGCGAACAGGTCGATGCCGGCGTCGTGGCGACCTGGCTCGGGCCGGCCCACGCGGACTTGGTACGTCCGGGACCGAACCGGCCGACGGGATGTGATCTTGCGCACGACGGTCACGGCGGGGTGCTCCGCGCGTTGGCGGCCCTGCTCCACAGGAGGCTGGCCGCAGCCGTCTTGGGGGCTCACTCCACAATCGCCGATCACTATCTCACGCTGTGGGGCGGGCTGGAGAACGGCCTGCCGGCGCTGGCCGCGCATCCCCTGCTGGGCGATGCCGACGGCGGGTACGGCTTACGTCACCTGGTCTGCCACCTGCTCGCGGCCGGGCGCGCCGAGGAGGTGCATCGGCTGCTGGCGTGCGAGCAGCCCGCAGGTCAGGGACGGCCTGGGGTGGTGAACGTGTGGTTCGACGCGCGGCACCGGGCCGGGCAGGTCGATGGTTACCTGCGTGACCTGGAGGCTGCCGCCGGGGCAGCGCGCCGGGCCACCGACGCGGCGGCCGGCCGTAACGCTCCGTCGCTGGGTCTGGAGATGCGCTACACCCTGATGAGAGTGTGCGCGGAGCAGGCTGATCGGCCGCGCCGTGGGGTGGCGTTGATGCTGCTGGAGGCGGGGCTCTGGGATCGGGTCCGGGCCTTGAACGACGTCCGCCGCCTGCCCGGCGGCGAGCGGGGCCGGGCGCTGCTGGACATGCTCCCGCATCTGCCCGAAGAGCAGCGGCCGCCGGTGCTGCACGAGGTGGTGGTCGACGCCATGGCCGCGGTACGAGGTGATCCCGGCGTCGACTCCGATCTGCTGTCCGAGGTGGCGGCGCTGCTCTCGCCGCAGGGGATGCGTCGCGCGGTGGCGTCCGTCTCCGGGTTGGAGAGCCCGCAGAGTCGCATCATGGCTCTGGCCGGGCTCGCCCCTCACCTGACGGCCGAGGCGATGTGTGACGCGCTGGCCGTCGCCAGAACGTTTCAGGACGAGTTCTACCGTGCGTGGGCGCTGCAGGAGCTTGCTCCGTTCCTCACCGCCGGGCCGGCGTCGGAGGCGCTGCGTGATGTGCGGGCGATGCCCTCTTCGTTCTCTCGCGATGCCGCGCTGATGGCGCTGATTCCGCGGCTGCCCGAGAACTTACGCGGCGGCGCCCTCGCGGAGGTGAGGGAGTTCAGTCCCGAGGCGCTGGGACAGTGCTGGGCCGAGGCCATCATGCTGCTGCCAGAACACCGGCGCCGTGCCGCACTCGCCCGAGTCGTTGAGAGGGCCGCGCCGGACGGGCATGTCGAACTGCTGGTGGAGGCGGCCGGGGTGCTGCCACCCGGCGAACGCGACGCGGTCCTGGCCGAGGCGCTGGCAGTGGCGCACACGATCACCGATCGCGATGTCCGGGAACGTTCGCTGGTCAGCGTGGCAGCGCTGCTGCCCGCAGGAGCCCGAGACCAGGTCGTGGCCGGGTTGCTCACGTCCGCCCAAATGCTCGTCGACGAGGACGACCGCGCCCGGCTGTTGATCGACGCGGCCGAGCTGGCAGCGCCCGAGGAACGGGTCGCACCGCTGACGGAGGCCGTTGCGCTGGCCGGTAAGACCGAGAATGCCACCCTGCTCATCAGAGCGGCTGCCCTGCTGCCCGCCGATCACCCGGCCAGGAACGCGGCACTGGGCCAGGCACTGGAGATCAGACTCCAGGACGTCTCGTATGAGAACTACTTCGCCTACGGCGTCCTCGACGAGCTGTGCCCACTCCTCACCGACGAACTGATGGCCATGCTCGTCCACGCGATCCAGGCGTTGGAGCGTCCCGGCTACCTGGGGCGTTTCCTGTCCGCGAGGGCCGAGCACCTGGCGGGCGTCGCGCTGGAGGCCGGGCTGGACGCGGCCAGGTCCTTCACCGACCCCACTCACCGAGCACTGGCGCTGACCGCCTTGTCCGACCGGCTGCCCGTCCGGCGGAAATACGAGGTGCTGGAGGAGGCCCTCACCGCGGCCCGCAGCGCGCGCCGCTGCCTCGACGACATTGCGCTGCGGCTTCCTCCCGAGCGACGCCGCGCCCTGCTCGTCGAAGAGCTGTCCTACTGGCACGACGGTTTCCTGGACACCTGGCGCCAGGATCGCCCCGACGAGTCGGCGCGGCCGGTGCCGTTCGGCTTCAGCCCCGTCCCGGTCGGTGAGACCTGGGGTTTGGGCGAGGCGGTGCACGCCGTCCTGATCCGCGCTCAGCGGGCCTGGCGTCGAGGCGAGGGGCGAGCTGCGGTCCTCGCGCTGATCCGTACGGCCTTGGACCGTTATCGCTTCGTGGACGCGCCGGACTCCCCCGTGCTGACCGCCGCCGCCCGAGACCTCGGCGGACCCGGCGCCGAACGGGAATATCGCCTGGCCATCCGCGACATCGACCAGTGGTGGAGCCATCCGACCACGCTCGGCCACGCGGCAGAGTGACACCGTTCCAGTCGGCCTCCGACCAACCGCAGTCGGGCCACCGCAGTCGGGCCACCGCTGAGAGCGCGCCGCTGAGAGCGCGCCGCAGTCGGGCCACCGCTGAGAGCGCGCCGCAGTCGGGCCACCGCTGAGAGCGCGCCGCTGGGGCACCGCCGTCAATGGGCCACTCCAGTCGGGCCACCGCTCAGTGGACGGCCGCCCGGGACCGCCGCTCCACCCGTGACATCAGCCCGAGCCTGATGAACAGCACAGGCGCGCCCACCTGCACCCACAGCGCCAGCACGGCGTACGCGACGAACGTCGCCGCCTCGGTCTGGGGCAGCACCTCGCGCTCGGCGTACCAGATGAGCGCCGCCACCGCCGTCCCGAGCGCCCAGCGGGCGGCCCGCTGCCCGAGCGGCCCGCCCGCGTCGAACCAGCCGAGCCGGTCCATGACCGACGCCCCGGCCAGCATGCCGAGCAGCACGCCCGCCAGGGTGACGACCGTGTCGAGCCGCTGGGGATCGATCGCCCCGGCGAACCTCCAGCTCAGGGGCGGCGTCCACCCGGCGTACGGGACGTTGGCCAGCGCCGCCGCGCCGATCAGCGCCCCGGAGAGCGCCACGGACATGGCGAGCTGCGCCCACAGGGGTCGCCGCCGCCACCAGCGCGTCGCGGGCCGTTCGAACCTGCTCACCAGCGCCAGCACCACCAGCCCGAGCAGCACCCCGACGACCACGTCGGAGATGAAGTGCACCCCCAGGTACACCCGGCTCAGGCACACCAGCGCGACGAGCGCCCCGGCCGTCCACCACGCCCACGGCCTGGCCACCACGGCCGCCAGCCGTCCGAAGGCCGCCGTGCCGATCTGGGCGTGCCCGGACGGCAGCCCGAAGGCCCCCTCGACGGACAGCGGACGGATCCCGGGCTCGATCCAGTACGGCCTGGGTTGGTGCGCGGCGAGCTTGCCGATCGCGTTCGTGCCGGCCGCCAGCAGGACGGTGAGCCCCAGGCGCAGACCCAGTGCCGGGTTGACACACCAGTAGAGGACCGGCAAGCAGAGCAGGAAGAACGTGTCCGTGCCGAGCACCGACACCAACTCCATCACGGGACGGACGGCATCGGGCAACCCCTGCAGCCAGATGATCGGCGCCAGCTCGGCCCGGTGAAGGTCATCGAGAAGATCCACGTCGTAGATCGGACCACAGGAACCTCTCCGGTGCCAGATCTCCCACCACCGCAAGCGCCGCCAATCCCGCTCACACCCGGAGCCGGGGCCGGAAAACAGCCGGAAGCCGGCGCACCCGAAGCGCCCTCAGGACCCCACAGCCGTGCCGGGAACAGGACCGCCCCCGGCACGCCATCAGGAGCGCTTGCGCAGCAGGGCCAGGAACATCGCGTCGGTGCCGTGCCGGTGCGGCCAGAACTGGGCGTGCGGCCCGTCGCCGAGCCCCGCCACCTCGGGCAGGTGACGGCGGGCGTCGAGCTGCTCGATGTCATGCCTGCGCGCCAGGACGTCGCTCACCACGACCCGCGTCTCGGCCAGGTGCGGCGAGCACGTGACGTACGCCACGACGCCGCCGGGACGGACGGCGTCGACGGCCGTGTCGAGCAGCCGCCGCTGCAGCTTGCCGAGGTCGGCGATGCCGGACGGGTCGCGCCGCCACCGGGCCTCGGGCCGCCGCCGCAGCGCGCCGAGCCCGGTGCAGGGCGCGTCGAGCATGACCCGGTCGAACGCCCCCGGCCGCCAGGCGGGCTCGGTGCCGTCGGCGGTGACCACCGCGGCCTCCCGGGTGGTCTGCCAGACCAGCCGCGCCCGGTGGTATTGGACGTCGGCGGCCAGCAACCGCGCGCCGCCGGGAAAGCCCTCCGCCGCGGGATCGGCCGCCTCGGCCAGGTCTCCGTGGGTGGCGATGGCGTCGAGCAGCCCGGCCTTGCCGCCGGGCCCCGCGCACATGTCGAGCCACAGCTCGCCGTCACGGTCACCGTCGCCGTCACCTTCACCGCCGCCGTCGAGCGGCACCCGGGTGAGGGCGAGCGCGACCAACTGGCTGGCTTCGTCCTGGACCGCGGCGCGGGTCTCGGCCACCGCCGCGATCTGCCCGGGATCGCCCTCGCGCAGGTAGGCGGCGTACGGCGAGTAGCGCCCCGGCACGGCCCCCGCGTCGGCCAGCTCGGCCACCGAGCTGCGCCCCGGCCGCGCGACCAGGGTCACCAGGGGACGGGCGTTGTCGGCGTCGAGCAGGTCGGCCAGCTCGTCGGGCGCGCCCAGGGCGTCGCGGAAGGCGGAGACGATCCACCGGGGGTGACCGTGGGCGACGGCGAGGTGGCCGACCGGGTCGTCGGCCGGGTCTGGCGCGACGATGGGCACCCATTCGTCGAGTGTCCTGGAGCCGATCTTGCGCAGCACCGCGTTGACGAACTTGGCGGCCCCGGCGCCGACGCGCAGGCGTACGAGGTCGACGGTGGTGCCGACGGCCGCGTGCGGCGGGACGCGCATGCGCAGGAGCTGGTGGGCGCCGAGGCGCAGGGCGTCGCGTACGTCGGGGTCGGGCGCGCGGTCGCTGCACACCTCGATGACGGCGTCGTAGGTGCCGAGCCCGCGCAGGGTCCCGTAGGTCAGCTCGGTCGCCAGCGCGGCGTCGCGCCCCCTGATGCCGCGCTCGCGGAGCAGGCGCGGCAGGAGCAGGTTGGCGTACGCGTCGCGCTCGTCGACCGCGCGCACGACGTCGAAGGCCGCGTTGCGCGCCGGGTCGCGGGTGGGCCGGCGAGGCTTGCGCGGACGGCCGTCGGTCACGTGAAGACCTCGCCGCTCTCCGGGCGGACCCCCCGGGCCCACTCCCCCGCTCCCATCACCCGCTTGCCCTGCGGCTGCACCTCGCCCAGCTCGACCGCGTCGGTGGCGGTGCCGACCACCACCGTCGTCTTCGTGGCCGCGATCTCCCCCGGCGCCAGGCGCTCACCCGCGAGCACGCGCACCGGCCCGAGCTTCACCCGCTGGCCACGAAACTCGGCCCAGGCCCCGGGATTGGGCGTGCAGGCCCGGATCAGGCGGTCGACGTGCATGGCGGGCTTGGCCCAGTGGACGCGGGCGTCCGTGACGGTGATCTTGGGGGCGACGGTGACGCCGTCGGCGGGCTGCGGGCGGGCCTCGAGGGTGTCGTCCTCGACGCCGTCGAGGGTGGCCGACAGCAGCCCCGCTCCCGAGACCGACAGCCGCTCCAGCAGTGACCCGCTGGTGTCGGAGGCGCGGATCTCCTCGGTCACCACGCCGTAGACGGGACCGGCGTCTAGCTCTTTGACGATCTGGAACGTCGTCGCGCCGCCGATCTCGTCACCGTGCAGGATCGAGTGCTGGACGGGGGCGGCCCCGCGCCAGGCGGGCAGGATCGAGAAGTGCAGGTTGATCCAGCCGTGCCGGGGCACGTCGAGGGCCGACTGCGGCAGCAGCGCGCCGTAGGCCACCACGGGACAGCAGTCGGGCTCAAGGGCGCGCAGCCGGTCGAGGAAGGCCGGGTCACCGGCCTTCTGCGGGCGCAGCACCTCGATGCCGGTCTCCTCCGCCAGCGCGGCCACCGGCGACGGATGCACCTTGCGGCCCCGGCCTGACTGGGCGTCGGGCCGGGTGACGACCGCCACCACCTCGTGCCGGGGCGAGTCGATCAGGGCGCGCAGCGACGGCAGCGCCGTCTCGGGAGTGCCCGCGAAGACCAGACGCATGCGTTCAGAGTGCCTTTCCGCCGGTGGCGTGGGGCGAGACCTTGATCACGGGTGCGGCCAGGCCGCTCCACTCCGCCTCGCGCACGGCCTTCATGGCCAGTTTGCGCTGCTTGGGGTCCATGCGGTCGATGAACAGGATGCCGTCGAGGTGGTCGGTCTCGTGCTGGAAGCACCGCGCCATCAGGTCGGTGCCCTCGATCGTGACGGGCTCGCCGTGCAGGTCGAAGCCCTTGGCCACGGCGCGAACGGCCCGCGGGGTGGGGAACGACAGGCCGGGGAACGACAGGCAGCCCTCCTCGCCCTCCTCGTCGAGGTCGGCGGAGAGGTCGAGATCGGGGTTGATCAGGTGGCCGAGCTGCTCGTCGACGTAGTAGGTGAAGACCCGAAGACCGACGCCGATCTGCGGGGCCGCGAGGCCGGCCCCCGGGGCGTCCATCATCGTGTCGGTGAGGTCTTTGACCAGCTTGCGCAGCTCCTTGTCGAAGTCGACGACCGGGGCCGCCGGGGTGCGCAGCACCGGGTCACCGAACAGCCGGATCGACTGGATCGCCAAGGGGGTCACTCCGTTTCTCAAGCGTGGATCAGCCCAGTTTAGTGGGTGCGCGGGGCCGTCAGCCGCCGTGCGCCCTGGCGTGCTCCAGCGAGCGGGCCTTCATCGCGGCTTTGCGGGCCGCCTTGACCACGGCCTGGTCGTCGTGGGCGGTGGCGAGCATGTCGAGCACGGCGACCGTGTCGGGGTGGCCGACCGCGGGCATCTCGCCGACTAGCTTGATCAGATCTTCGCCCGGCTCGGGCGGGTCGATGCGGACCGCGGCAGGGCCGGACAGGTGCATGAGCGCGGCCAGGGAGTCGACGGCGATCCAGGTGTGGTCGTCGGGGCTGAGCGCCGGGGCCTTCAGGTCGCGGATGTGCAGCCAGGAGGCGGCGTAGCGGCGCATGAGCGGATGGTCGAGCGCCTGCCTGACCGGGAGCTCGGCCTCCGGGCCCAGCTCCTCCAGGACCGCCCCCACCGCGCCGCGCTGGCCGGCCGTGCCGGAGGCGGCGATCTCGATCAGGTCGCGGGCGGCCGACTCGGGCGAGCGGCGCTCCAGCCACCCGGCCACCGCGCTCTGCGTGGCGCTGCCCTTGACCAGCGCGTCGACCAGCTCGGCCGCCGACAGGTCGGCGAACACCTCCACCTCGGCCGTGGTGGGCGCGTCGTGCCCCTCGCGCAGCAGGTCGCGGCGGATGGCCCAGACACCCAGCGGGGTGAGCGCGGTGCGGCCCGCGACGGTCTGCTCGACCAGCCCGCAGTACGTCAGCAGGCTCAGCGCCTCCAGCAGCTCCGCGGGCAGCGCGGCGGCGATCTTGCGCATCTCGGCGGGCCCCGGCGCACAGGCCACCTCGTGGGACTGGAGGATGCCGCGGGCGAGGTTGGCGGTGGCGACGCCCGACCGTACGGAGTAGATCGTGGCCAGCATCTCGGCCAGGTGGCCGTCGACCACGGCCGAGCCGGTGAGCCCGTCGTCGGCGCGGTCGAGCACGTCCATGACCACGCCGTCCCAGAACTCCAGCGTGGCCTCGACCGTGAGCTGCATCGACAGCGGACCCCGTGCGGCCCGGCCGCCGACGATCTGCAGCAGCCCGGTGTTGACGGCGACGATCCAGACCAGGCGGACGCGGGCGGCGGACAGGCCCAGCTCGGCCGCGGCGGCAGCGGCGTCGGCCTCGGCCAGGTGCCCGTGCGGGGTGACCTGGCGGGTGCCCGTCCAGGAAGTGAGCCTGATCGCGTCGGCCACGAGCGGCACCGTGGGCACCGCCTTGGCCAACTCGGCGTCGGACGCCGGCAGCACCGGCGGGAAGGTCAGCGCCTCGTGCTCCACCGGAGTCTCCTCAGGGGGCCGTGGCGGCACGGCGGCCTGCTCATCGATGAGCTTGCGCAGCTCGGCGAGGTCGAAGACGTTGTTTGCCACCCACGAAACTTACTGCACACCGGTCACATGAGCGTACTCAACGGATGGCTCGCGACCGGGCTTTGAACGCGGCCTTGCGTGCCGCCTTGGCCACCGTGCCGTCGGGGATGGAGCGCCCGAGCAGCTCGAGCACGTCGACGACGTCGGGGTGGTCGACCCGCCACATCTCCTCGATCAGGTGGGCGGGTGGGCCGGAGGCGGCCATGTTCTCGGCGAAGATCTCGGGGTCCTCCTCGGCCGCGGGCATGGCCAGGGCCAGCATGTCGACGCTGACCCACAGCAGCTCGTCCTGCGTGAAGTGCGGCGCGGGCAGCCCTCTGGCGGCCAGCCAGTGGATGGCGTGCGGGCGCAGCTCCTGGTCCTCGAGGTAGCCGCGGACGGCGGGCTCGGCGTCGGGCCCGAGCCGGTCGACGATGGTGATGGCGATGCCGCGGGCCACGGCTGGCGCGCCAGAGGCGGCGGCCAGCAGCTCGGCGGCGGCCTCGCCGGACACGCGGCCGGACAGCCACCGGGTGATGTCGTCTTCGGCCAGCTCGGTGGGCACGCCTTCGAGCAGACCCTCGATGAGCCCGAGCGCGTCGGCCTCGGCCAGGTCGGGGGCCTGGGGGGCGTCGATGCCGAGGGAGAGGTAGTGCTCGCGCAGGGCCCAGACGCCCTGGGGCGTGAGCTCGGCGGAGTCGCCGGTGACCTGGAGCAGGCCCGACCACTCCAGCCGCCCGAGCACGGGCGGCAGGTCGACCTCGCCGTCGCCGGCGATCTCGTCGAGGTGGTCGCGGATCACCGTCACGGGCACCCGCACCTGGAGCCGATAGAGCATGTCGCACAGGTCGTAGAGGCCCTCGTCGAGCTCGGCCGAGCCGGTGACCGCGCCGCCGGTGTCCTGCTCCAGCAGGTGGGCGACGCGCTGCGCCCATGCCGTCAGCGGCTCGTCGCCGTCGGGCAGCGGCTGCTCGGCCAGCATGGGGACGGCCTCCAGCGCGGCGCGCAGGTCACCGGGATCGGCCAGCCGCACGGCGGGCAGCGGCGTGCACGCCGGGCAGTCGCAGGGCGCCTCGCCCAGATCGGGCAGCTCGCCGGAGGGGATGGCGATCGACTGCTCGAGCGACTCGGGGCCGATGGAGCTGAACAGGCTCTTGGCCATGCCGAAGTTCGCCGGGTCGGCGAGCGCCCCGGACATGCGGGGCTCGATGTCGTCGAGCCGCTCGCGCATGAGCCCGGCGGTCTCCGCGCTCACCTGGCCGGACTCGCTGAGGTAGTCGACGAGGGTGCGGGCGGCCGCGACGGTCTCGGGAGCGCTCTCGGGAGGGGCGATGACCTTGCGCGGATAGATGGACAGCAGCAGCTCGTCGAAGGTCTCCGGAGAGAAATCGCCCAGTTCGTTGACGTTGAGGTAGTCGCTGGCGTAGTCGCAGAGCAGGCGGACCTCGTCCGCGTCCACTTCGACTTCCCGCGTGCGCCCCCATGCACGCAGGTCGTCGATGGCCTGGTTCACCCATTCGATCGACACAGGGGCACGCTAACGGCTGGCCAACGGATGAGCGAATCGGGGAAACGGTCTAAATCAGGTCGAGCGGGTCGACACTCACCCTCACGACATCTGGTGTCTTACGCGCCGCGCGTACCCCGCTGGCTCCCTTGAGCGCGGCGGCCAGCGCCAGGCCGCCGGTACGGGGCACGCGGATCATGGCACGTTCCTGGCCCGAGTCGTCCACCGGCACGGGGCCGAGCACCTGGGCGTCGGGCGGCAGGCGTACCTCGTCGAGCATCTGCCTGACCGCGGCGGCCACGCCCGTGAGCGTCGCCATCCGCACCGCGGGCGGGAACCCCAGCTCGGCCCGGTCGCCCAGCTCGCGCTCCGCGTGGGTGACCGGGTCCCACCTGAGCAGGGCCTGTACGGCGGGCAGCCCCGCGTCGCCGAGCACCACCAGCTCGGCGGCGGGACGCAGGAGGGCGGCGGCGTTCATCCAGCGGCGCACCGTCTCCTCGGCGGCCCGCAGGTCGGCCCGCCCCAGCAGCGCCCATCCGTCGAGCAGCACGGCCGCCGCGTAGCCGCCCTCCGCCACCGGCTCGGCGCCCGGCGTCGCAACGACCAGGGCGCGCGCGGCCGGCACGGTGGCCAAGACGCCGTCGCGCCCGGACGTGCGCACCTGAACGGACGGGAACGCCCGGCCCAGCTCCTCCGCCGTACGCCGGGCGCCCGTGACGACCGCCCGCAGCCGAGGGCTGCCGCAGTTCGGGCACCGCCAGTCGGCGTCCACCCTTCCGCACCAGCGGCAGTAGGGGGCCGCGTGGCCGCCCCTGAGCGCCAGCGGCCCGTGACAGCGCGGCGCCTCGCCGTCGGCCTCCACGAGTTGTGCGGCGGTCCGGGTGGGCGGCAGGACGCAGCGGGCCGGGGCGCGGCAGTGCCGGCAGGCCAGCGCCGGCAGGTAGCCCCGCCTGGGCACCTGCACCAGCACGGGGCCGCGTTCCAGCCCGTGGCGCAGGGCCCGCCAGGCGAGGCTGGGCAGGCGGGCCTGCCGGGCGGCCTGGTCCTTGGCCAGCTCGGCGTCCTCCCCCGCGGGGTGGACGCGGGGCGCCAGGCTCCTGATCGTCGTACGGGCGGCCACGATCGGCCTGGCCCAGCGGGAGGCGATGAGCTGGGTGGCCTCGGCCGTACGCGCGTAGCCGCCGATCAGCATCGCCGCGCCCGTCCTGTGGGCGCGCAGCCCGAGCACCTCGCGGGCGTGCGGGTAGGGGGCCAGCCGCTCGGCGTGCAGGTCGTCGCCGTCGTCCCAGATGGCGACCAGGCCGAGCGCGGCGACGGGGGCGAACATGGCGCCCCGTGTGCCGACCACGGCGCGCACCTGGCCTCTCAGCACCTTCAGCCATCGCCGGTAGCGCTCGGCCGGTCCCAGGTCGGCGGTGAGCGCCACGTGCCTGCCGGGGCCGAGCAGCCGCTCGAACTCGGCGTCGGCCAGCGCCACGTCCTTGCCGTCGGGGACCACGACGACGGCTCCCCTGCCGCCGTCCAGGGTGGCGCGTACGGCCTCGGCGACCGGGACCGCCCAGCCCCGGGCACCGGGCACCGCCGACCACACGGCCCTCGGGGCCCGCCCCTGGCGCAGGGCGTCGAGGAACGAGGGGCCGGTCGGGTACGCGTCCCAGGCGCTCGCGGCCCGCGCGCCCTCGGAGGGCTGCTCGCGCTGTGGGGCCTGCTCGCCCGCCGGGACCGGGGCGTGGGCGGTGGCCGAGGCGGGCGCGGAGGCCGGGGTGGGCGCGGAGGCCG
>NZ_BAAAZP010000161.1:0-890 GCF_039536965.1 Nonomuraea antimicrobica
GTCGAGCACGAACGTCAGCGCCCGCCCGCTGCGGCCCTGGAGCCAGTTGGCCACGTCGCCGGTCAGCAGCCACCGGTCACCGCCGAGCATGCCCAGCACCAGCGCGCCCGCCAGGAGGGCCGCGCAGACGGCGACGACGGCCAGGAAGGCGGCCCGCGAACGGGTCGCGCCCGTGCGCACGGCCGGCGGCTGCCGGGTCGGGCCCGCGTCGCGGTAACGGCGGGCCAGCCACACCATGACCGCCGCGCCGAGCACCGTCGTCACCACGCCGGGCGGCACCTCGACGCCCGCGCCCCCGCCCAGCACGGCCCGCAGCGCGATGTCGGAGCCCAGCACGACCAGCACCCCGGCCAGCCCCGTCAGGGGCAGCAGCACGCGGTGCCGGTGCAGGCCGGGAATCGAGCGGGGCAGCAGCCGTACGATCACCGGCGCGCACAGCCCGACGAACCCGATGGGCCCCGCGATCGTCACCGCCGCGGCCGACAGCAGCACGGCCAGCAGCGTCAGCCACAGGCGCAGCCGCCGCACGTTCACGCCGAGCACGATCGCGGTGTCGTCGCCCAGGCCGAGGATGTCCAGCCGGGGCCCGGCCAGCACCGCCGCGCCCAGGGCGAGCGCGATCACCGGGCCGAACCTGGCGACGGCGTCCAGGTCGCTCTGCACGAGCGAGCCGCTGCCCCAGGCGAACAGCCCGGTCGTCTCCTGCTCGAAGAGGATCATGAACAGGTTGGTCAGCGAGCTGAGCGCCAGGGCCGTGGCCGACCCGGCCAGGATCAGCCGGGTGGTGCCGCTGCGCCCGCCCGCCGACAGCGCCAGCACCAGCGCGGCCGCGGCCAGCCCGCCGAACAGCGCGAGCCCGCCCGTCACCGGCAGCGGCAGCACCAGCCCGA
>NZ_BAAAZP010000162.1:0-66574 GCF_039536965.1 Nonomuraea antimicrobica
GAGCCACCGATGCTGGCTGAAGAATCTGCGATCTGCATCATTAAGTCAGAAACGCCTCACTTCTTGATGTGCCCGTACATCTTGTCCTTGGCCAGGTCTAACGCGGCGAACAGGTGCCGTACCCCTTGGGTGCGGGTGTAGGTGGCGCGCATTCTGGGCCGCGGTTCGCGATCGGGATCCTTGCCCTTGCCGCCGACGTCGGTCCACTGGCGGCCGGGGCGGGGCTGGAGGTTGAGCGGCCCGAACTCGTCCATGCAGAAGATCACCGGTGGTTCGCCGGGGTCGGGGACGACCTCGCCCTCGGCGATGGCGTACAGGTGCTCGATGCGGGCCTTCTTGGTCGCGTAGTCCGGGTCGCGGGAGCCCTTCCAGGTCTTTATGGCTTGAAAGGAGACGTTTTCCGCACGTAGAAGCTCGCGCAGGCCCTCATGGCTGATGTCCTCGACCACCCCCTCGGCGACCAGGAAATCGGCCAGCTTGGCAAGGCTCCACCAGGAGAACGGCAACCCGTGCTCAGCCGGCCTGGACTTGGCGACCTTCTTGATCTCGCGGCGTTGCGGCAGCGTGAACGTCGGTGCACGGCCGCCCTTGTACTGGGATACAGGGAGTCGAACCCGTCGGCGTTGAAGTTGTGGATCACATCACGGACCCGGTCCTCGCTGGTGAAAGCCACTCTGGCGATATGTGTGGTGGTCATGCCCTGGGCCGACAGCAGCACCATCTGCGCCCGTCGCCAGTTCACCACCGACCCGCTGCCACGCCGGATGATGCGCAGCAGCCGGTTTCACTCGTCGTCATCGATCTCTCGCACCTGTACCCGCTCGGCCATGCCGAACAGTCTGGACCGAACGCGCTGGGCCGGAAACGACTTCCGGCCCAGCGCGCCGGGCACTGCGATCTCGTGTCAGCTCAGATGCCGGGTGAAGAACCTCAGCGAGTTGTCCTCTTCGAACGACGGCACATCCTCGTGCTTGCCGGGGTTGGCGTGCAGCGTCTTGTGAGCCGAGGCCAGGGCGTCGAACAAGGCCAGGCTCTGGTCCCGCGGCACCATCTGGTCGTCCCACTGGACCAGGAACTGCACAGGCACGGTGATTCGCGCGGCGTCTTCGGCCAGCCCATGCACGCCGAGCAGGCCCAGCACCGCGGCGCGGATCCGGGGCTCTGCGGCGATGAGCGGGATGCCGAGCCCGCAGCCCATCGACATGCCGCAGTAGCCCACCGGGCCGACGCCGACCTGGTCGAGGTGCTGGACCGCGGTCAGGACTGCCTGCCAGTCGGCGACGGCCTGACCGGCCAGATAGCTGTGCATGCCGGCGACCAGCGCGCCCGGATTCTCACCGGCGGCCATGCCGGCCCGCATCCCGGCCGCGATCCGGCCGAACTCCTCGTCCTGGGGCCGGTCGCCGTGGTTGGGCGCGTCGATCGCGAGGACCGCGAAACCCTCGGCGGCGTAGCGACGCGCGCGGGACGCGTTGCCGGGGGCCGTCTTGTGCTGCCTGCCGCCGTGGCCCAGCAGAATCAGGGGACGAGTACCGCAGGCGTCTTCCGGCATCCACAGCACGCCGGGGATCTCGTCGAGGGTGAAGAACAGTTCGGTGACGCCGTCCGACGACGTCTGGGAGGTGAAGCGCATCAGCGTTTCAAGCCTTTCGGGAATGCCTTGTGCGGGCGCTCCCTAGGCCATGCAAAGGAGGGAGCCCCGACCTGTCACAGCGTTGATCGGACTCACCTCCTCGAATTCGCAGTACTGCACAGCGACGCCGAAGGTATCACAAAGAACATCAATCGCGCCTCGTCGGGGCAAACGTTGCCTGATACGGCACTAGGTATGACAAGGTGGGCGGTGTGGGTAGGCCGACGGACGATCAAGCCATAGTTGAGATCTTGAGAGCGGTTCGGGTCGGCGACGTCGTCACGGGGACGATCACAGAAGTGGGCCGTCCGCTTGGGGCTGCGGTGAGGCTCGACGGGCGCCTAGGGCTGGCATCGGCGGAGATCGGGCCTTTGGACGTCTCCTGGTGTAGCCGGTCAGATGAAGTCATACAGATCGGTCGGCGTGTCACCGCCGAAGTGATCTGTGTCGATGAAGAACAGAAAAGAATCAGCCTCTCCCTGGCCGCGACCGAGAATCCCGAACTCTGGGCATTTTTGAAAGGACTCCGCCCTGGTGAGGTACTCAGCGGCGAAGTTGCAGACGTGCAGCGGTTTGGTGTATTCATAGCGCTAGACGATGGGCCCCCACATCCCGTCTATCCAGGAGTAGGTTTCATCTCCATCCCCGAGCTGTCCTGGCGACGTTTCGACGACGTCTCTGAGGTTGTCGAGGTAGGGCAGCGAGTCACCTGCTCCGTTCTCTGCTTCGACACCACACAGGGCGAAGCCAGGCTCTCGCTTCGGGCACTTCTACCTCGGCCGGATGCTTTCCAGCAATTCACAGATGCGGCTCACGAGGGACAAGAATTCTGCGGAACCGTAACCAAGCTCGCCCCATTCGGAGTCTTCGTCAGAGTCGTAGAGGGCATCGAGGGCCTAGTGCCCTTGGACGAGCTTGCCTCTATACCTGTCGAAACTCCCGACCAAGTCGTTCAGGTCGGTGACTGCGTCAAGGTGACTATCACCCGCCTGGATCGCGATCACCGCCGATTGCTCCTCTCCCGCAAGAAGGCCGATTCCGATCCTCCGCCTTGATGACACTTGGACGGGGGACAGCACGCTCCGAGACCGATGCCGGCCTGCCGAGCTCACCGAAAGCGGGGGCGCGTATAGACAGGTGCCCGCTATCCGGTGGGCCAGGGCTGAGGAACGAAGCCATGAACCTTCGATCGCCCCCAACCATCTATGGTCACCGGCTACAACATGGCGATCGTAGGGCTGCATCTGTGCGGCGGCGCGGCAACCCGCCTGGAGCGTTCGGTTGGTACAGCGAGGTAGGCGTGCGGCGGCCGGCCCGGTGTCCCGCCGCCGTCCGGGACCGGCCCCCAGGCCGCACGCCCGGCCGGCGGGCAAGCAACGGGCCGCTGTACAGCGGCACGCAGCGCCGCCGCTTGATACCCACAAGACCTATTCGGCAGTGTGCTGGTCATACTCAGCGGCTTTGCGTGCCTCGGCGATGAGTTCCACGAGGCCGGCCACGAGCTTGGGGCTGGCGGCGAAGGTCGCGCGGGCGGTCACGGCAGGCGCGCTGGACCTGACAGGGTGATCAAGAGTTAGCGGCCCGCGAAGATCGAACCAGTCCGGGAACAATCAAGGCCCAGGGTCCGGGGATTCCGTCCGACCTGGGCCTTGAAGCACGAGAGCGGGTGACGGGAATCGAACCCGCGCTGTCAGCTTGGGAACTCTTTCAAGATCACACCCTCTGAGCAGGGGAAACACTGACCTGGGCATATGCCGGTCGAGTGACCGTAAGTCCCGTGACTCCCCGCTGATCGCTCTCCGAACGGGCACGCAACGGGCACGGCCCGAGCCCGCACACCTCGGAAGCAGCTTCGGTAGCGGGCTTCTATGGCCGAAGCAGATGAAGCTGCGATGCGCTGCCCTTTATGCGCCCAGAGAATAACCTTTAGCGGCTTCTACCTGATGCACCGCGAGGAGGATGCCAAACCTACGTGCCGCGTTCGATGGAGTTGCCCTGCCAATCATCGCTGGTGGGCGTGGGCCGATCGACCTAACGACCCTCTTGAGACGTTCCCGCTTGATTATCTCTGATCCTCAGGCCAGTGCCGTCAGCTTGGGAATTGCAGGGATCTTGGCTTGTGGGGGCGTTGACCTGCGGCTGAGACCGATCCTGAGTGACCGCGGTTGCCCCCTCGTTGCTCCCCTTAATGGCACGCTAATGGCAGGACCTTAGGCGAGGATGTGGGGATGAACGAGCAGGTCGCGGCCGAGATCGCAGAGGAGTATCTGGCCCGCTGGCGTCGCGTTGCCATCTACGCGGAGCTTGCCCTCATGGAAGAGAACGGGGACAAGGACTGGGAGAACATTGTCGGGCGGGACGGCAACGAGTACAAGATCCTCACCTACGTCGTTCGCGACGCCGACGAGGGCCTCCGGATGATCGTGGCAGTGAGCGATAGACGACGCCGGTCAACCGACGCTCCATTTACACGTGACCAGATAATCCGATCGGACGGCACCTACGTCGAGTAGTGCAGGTTGCGCACCTGCGTGCACCCCGTCCGCCTGATCATCCCGTCTGCCGTCGACCCGCCCGAAGGGGAAGCGGGCCAGGGCCACGGGTACCAGATGGAGCGCCCCACCGGACGAACGATCTGGTATCCGTGGCCCTGGTCTGCTCGGCTTGTCCCGGGTCGATGGCGGGCGAGATGATCAGGCTTCCACCTCAGCCACTTACGGACCTCAGGCCCACGCGGCGATCATCCCGGAGCCGGAGTGCCCCCGCCGGAGGCAAATGGTGTGCAAGGCCGTACAGCCCAGTGGACCGACGTGGCTGTCGGAGTTGATCGCTACTTTGGCAGCACCGTTCGAAGGACGGCAGGGAGCGCGGGCGCGTGGAGTTCGCTTATGACGATGTCGCTTGGATCGCCCATGACTATGGGCTCCTTGGCATTTGGTGTCTGACCTTTGTTCGTGGGCTTGACGAGCCTGAGGCGCTTCGCCGTGCGGGCGTGGGAGAGCGGAGTATCCGGCCTCTTCGATATGAGGAGTTGATGGATCCGAGGCTGTTCCCCCCCGACGTGGTTTTGGCGGGACGTCTGGATGGCTGGACTGTGCTCATCGAGGTGTTCGGCTGGGCGGCGTTGGACGCTTTACCGACGCTGTCAGTCGGGACCGAGGCCGTGTCGGTGCGGCGACATGATGATGCGACTGACCGCTTTGCCTACGCCGTTGACGGAGAGCTGGTGACCGCTTTCGACCCGATGATTCCCGCATGGCGTTCTGGAAGTGATCCGGATCGTCTGGTGAATCTGATGAGGGACGTGGGCTTTGATCCTGCGTACGAGCCGGAGGGCGAAGACGAAGATGAGGCGGAGGAGAACCGGGAGTGGGAGTTTGATCAGCCGACGGTAGATGGCGCTCTGCTGCTGGCGGCGAGGTTGACAGGTGTCATGTTGACGCCGGACGTCTTGAACGGCCTGTTGCTGGGAGGCGATGTCGCGGCTCGTCGTCATCAGGCCTGATGCGGCGGCGTGCCGGTGGTCGGTGCGGCGGGCTGGCATGGCGCGGCGGTTGTGCGGCGATGCCCCGCGTGGCGCCCGCGCCGTGACCGGCCCCCAGGCCGCAGCGTGGCGCGGGGACGCTGGCGCGGGGCGTACGGCGGCGCGGCGCGCCGCCGCTTGATCCCTATGAGAGCAATTCGGCAAGCTCTGCGAGTGCGCGTTTCCAGGGGTACGCGTCGATGCGGTCGCCTCCTGAGTTCGGCGGGTGGGGCTCGAACTGGCCTGGGCCGAAGAGGACGCGGATCCCTTCGGCGCGTAGGTCTTCGACGCTGCGGCGAAAGGGTGCGCGAGAGGCGAGAGCGCTGTTGACGAAGGGCAGTACGACGACTGGGATGTCCAGCCCTGGCGCTTCGGAGAGGACGCCTAGGGCGTAGGTGTCGGCGATGCCTTGGGCGAACTTGTTGATCGTGTTGTAGGTGGCGGGGGCGACGATGATCGCGTCGGCGCGGGGTGACCTCGGTTCGTCCGGGTTGCGGTACTGGCTGCGGACAGGGCGTCCGGTCTGCTGTTCGAGTTGAGGGGCGTCGATGAAGTCCAACGCGGGTGGGGTGGCGATGATTTGGACGGTCCAGCCCTGGTCTTGGGCCATGGTGACGAGTCGCCCTACATAGGGGGCGGGGCCTGCGGCGCAGACGATGACGTACAGAACCTTGCCAGGCTGGGTCACGCTTGGACTCCCAGGGCTGCCGCGTATTCGCGGGCTTCGCGGCGGACGCTGATCGGGGCGGTTGCCAGGATGTCACGTACCAGCCGGAGGGCCGCGGGGCGGCCGGTGATTTCCTCTGGGGCGAGTTCGCCTGCGGCGCGCAGGATGTGAAGTGCCTTGTCGTGCTGGTTCCACATCAGGAACGCGTTGGAGGTGTCGAGCAGCAGTGTGGCCTTGCGTTCGTTGATCGGCAGTTTGTCTAGATCGACCTGGCGCGCGTAGTCGATGGCGGTGCCCGCGTCGCCGAAGCGAAGGGCGATGTTGGCGCGGTGGCACAGGACGTTGTTGGGGCCGAACGCGGTCCACATGTGGTTGCCTTCGTGGCCCAGGCGCATGCCCGCCTCGGCGGCTTCGTCGAGGAGTTCGGCGCTGTTGTGTCGGTTGCCGGCGCTCGCGGCGGCGACAGCGCCACGTAGGAGCAGGGACCCATAGATGGACAGGTCGTCGGCGGAAGGAGTGGCGAGGTCGGCGTCCATGCGCTCGGCTGCATCCCGGGCGAGGTCGGTGGCGGCGCGGTGGTGCCCGCCGTCCATGAGGGCGTGGGTGATGATGCGCGAGCTTGAGCCGATCATGAGCGGGCTCTGGCTGGCGTGCGCGGCTTGGGCGCTGCGGTCTGCCGCGAGCCAGGCGAGGCCCTTGTCTTCCTGCTTGAGCAGGATGGAGGCTGTGACGTGGTACGCCTCGGCGGTCAGGGCGTGTGCTCGAAGTCGGTCGTCGCCGTGCAGCAAGGCACAGGCGGCGCGCAGCTTGCGGAGTAGTACGGGGAGCGCATCCGTCACCTGCGTGTATCGGCACGCTTGGTAGTTGCGCTTCGCGGTGGACACTGCGCTGACCAGGGATTCGAGGTCGATTGGGCCGTCTGCGGGAGTTGAGTAGTCCACAAGTGCGGTGGCGAGGTTCTCAATATTGAGGTCTTTGGCTTCGGCTGGTGCCGGGTCACCGATCATTGCGCTGAACAGGGCGGCCCCCGTCAGCCCGACGAATTCCCGGCGTCGCACGTCGTCTTCGCCCTCCCCCTTGACCAGTTTTACAGGGCGTGGCGCGTTCGTGATGCTATCAACCTTAGTGGGGGAAATGTCGGATGGGCGGGCGCGCTTCGTCGGCACGAACCCCAGGTCCTCGGCGTTCTTGTGCGTGACGTCCTTGATGGCGAGCCGGTACGGTTCGCGCGGCCATTTGACCTCGCCCGCCTCCCATCGGCGGATGCGCTCCTCGTCGCAGGTCAGGCGGTGTTTGATGCCGTTCTTGGAGAGGTTGATCATTTTGGCCATTTCGGCGCGGGTTAGATCTGCCTCTTCGCGCCATGCACGGAGTTGAGCGTTTGGGGTCGCTTCCGCCATGTCTGGTCAGCTTTCGGCGAGGGGTTAAGAGGAGTAACAAGGGGGGCCGTTCGGGGGTCCTGCGCATTCTTGTTTGCCGGTGGACTTGCCATCAACCAACAAGGTACGTCAAGCGGGTTCCCGACGCAGGGAATGCCGGATGAACGAGGTGATGGCGACGGTGATCCGGCCAGATGAGAACAGCGGGACAACGCCGTGCTCTGCGTGTCGGGGGCGGGGGATCAAGCTGTGCGCCTCGCGGAGGGCGCTCCTCGTCGGAGACGGCACCGAAGATCAGACCTCACATGGGGAGCGGGAGTGTCTCGACTGCCTCGGAAGCGGCCGGGCCGAAGGGAGCGAAAGGTGAAGCCGACTGTGGCTGAGCTGGCGGCGGATGTCGTGCGGTGGGCCAGCGAACGTATGCTCGTGCGGCTGCGTGATGAGCTGGTCGCCCTGGGCGTGAATGCGGAGCTGCGCGACAACAACAGTGCGCTGATGGTGTCCCGGCCGCATCCTGGGCTGCCGGAGCCGGTGGTGATCGACCACCACGGGGCCCACTACTGCTGGCAGGACGCGAGCAGGCGGCACCCGACCCGCGACCCGCAGGGTGCGGCCTTGGCTCTGGCCAAGTACGTCAAGCGTCGCCGAGACGGTTCGGCGAGGTAGTGGCAGTGCGCCGGCGGCGGGGCTTGGTGCGCGTTGCGCTGCCTCGTTGCCTCTTGTCCTGGCGGGCTGGGGTGACGTCATCCCCAAGGGCTTCCTCTGCCCGCCTGCTGCCGGCCTGGCCTGTCGGGGCGTACGCGTGAGTGGCATGGGCTGCTGGTGCCTGCGTGGACAGGCGGGCTGTGCCGGGATACGATCAAACTTGGTAAAACAACCTGTCGGGTGTTGGACGGTCGTAATGTCGCTAGAGTCCGTGCCGCCGAAGTATGCGCAGCTTGTGCAGGCGCTCCAACGGCGTATCGAGTCGGGAACCTATCCGCCCGGCTCGCTCCTTCCCAGCGAGCACCAGCTCATCCAAGAGTTCAGCGTCTCGCGGCCCACGGTGGTCGCGGCGCTGCGGGTGCTGCGTGAGCAGGGCTGGATCGAGTCTCAGCAGGGCAAGGGTCGTTTCGTGCGGGGCCGTCCCGCGATGGCCTCGGTGGAGCCCAACCGTCCCGGGCAGGCGTATCTGACCAATCCGGAGACCAACGCCCCTGGCGAGTTGGTCGAGGCCGGGGCGGTCGCGCTGCCCAATCGGGTGGCGACGTTGCTGGATGCACAGCCCAAGAGCAGGGCGTTCCTACGCCGGCGCCTGATCGTCCGCGATGGCGACCCGAGCGAGTTGGTCTCGCTGTGGCTGCCTCTGGAACTGTCAGAGGGTACCGACCTGACCAGTGGCGAGCCGTTGCGGGAGGGCATCCGGCAGCATCTCCAGTCTCGCAAGGGGGTCCGCTTCGATCACATCGTGGAGCAGATCACCGCCCGTATGCCCACCGCTCAGGAGTGCAAGCATCTCGGCATGCCCAAGAACGTCCCGCTCCTGGCCGTCTTCGGTGCCGTCCGCGATGCCGCCGGCCGTCCCCTGGCCGTGGTTGAGGTGTTGCTTCCGGCGGACCGGCACGAGCTGGAAGACGCCTACCCGATCACCCGATAATGCGGCAGTTTACGTGCAGCGCCAGTCCCAGTCACTGGGGCTTATGTCGCCGAACTCCACGATGACGGCTCTACTGTTTCCGGTCTCTTCGCCGAAGCGTATGCGGACTTCCACTTTCTCGCTGTCGTCGGCTCCGGCGATGGCGGCCCTGCCGTAATGGGCCCAGATCTCCTTCTGTGACAGGCCGGTCTGAAGGATCAGCCGGACTCGATACTCGCAGTAGTCGCCGTTCCCGCCGGATATCTTGCCGAAGGTGGCCTCGCTGTCGCTTGTGCTGCGGGTCTCGGGCGGTAGCGGATAGGCCAGTACGCGTTCGCGGAAGTCGTCGAATCGAGCATTGTCTCGCCATATAGGGGTCATGATCAGGTAGAACAGTCCGACCAGTGGGGCGATCACGAATACGGCTAAGCAACCCCACAAGATTCGCACTGGATCCTCCTGAAATGTCCGGCCACCGGCTCGGGCAACTGTCTATCGGATTGGTGACACGGCTGTCACTCTCGCCCATGTAACTTGACCTACCAAGTGCCGCGACCCTACTCTCATAAGAGCACTTGATAGGTCAAGTGTCTGACACTCAAGAGAGGAGCCATCATGGCTCTGCAAGGCCCCATCCCCGTCACCTTCGCCATGGTCTTCCCGCACGGCTGCTACATCGTCGGCGAGGTCGAGCCCGTCAAGGACTTCGACGCCTCCTCCGGCGGGCGGTTCGTGCAGGCCCGCGACAAGCAGACCCAAGAGCTGGTCTGGCAGGTCGCGGTCATGGACGGTGACCCGACCCTCAAGCCCGCGCAGAAGACGGTGGCGGTCAAGATCCTCGCGCCGGTCCAGCCGGTGCCGCCGTCCCCGATGCCGGGGCTGCCGTTCACGCCGGTCGCGTTCGACGGCATGTCCGTCACGCCGTACGTCAACGCCGCCGGTCGGCTCGCCTACTCGATCAAGGTCCGCGACATGCACGCTCCCCACCCGACCACCCCGGCCAAGGCCGGAAAGGACGCCGCCTGATGACCCGACGCCGTACCCCCCGAACCAGCGTGATCCGGCTGACCACCGGCCGGACCGCCCGGACCCTGCTCCACCCCTACGGCCACCGTGAGCCCGTGCTGGCGCTCGACTTCGGAGCCATCTGCGTCCTGGTCACCACGAAAGGACCTGTCACCGCGGACGACCTGACCTTCGCCCGCCAGCTCGCCCACGAGGCCGCCCGCTACGCCCGATCGATCGAGCGCACCTACCGCGCCACGGTCGGCGACCACGGGATAACGGCAAGGGAGGCGGCGGCATGAGCAGCCTCGCCCCGTACACCTACCTCACGCTGTCGATGGAGCCCGGCACCGCTCCGCGTCTGAACGTCTCCTTCCACACGGCGGACCTGCACATCCGCGCCGGAATGCTCGACAACCCGCGCCCCTACCTGGAGATCGCCTCCCGTGAGGCGAACGTGTCGATCTCCACCACCGGTGCCGGCCCCGTCACCGACGACGACCTCAGCATCGCCCGAGAGATCTTCAACGCCGCCGCTCGCTACCTGGCCGACTGCGAGCGCCTGCACACCAACCGGCCGGCCACCGGCAAGGCCGCCACCGACACGGCGGCCTGACCAGGCAAGACGGGGCCGCCAGAAGCGCCAACTTCCGGCGGCCCCTCGGTTCTCCCACGACTCCACATCACGAGAGGCATCAAGCTTATGTTCCGCAGGCTTCCCGGCGACGAGGCGCGCAACCTCGTCTCCACCACCCCTGACACGGCCGTCGTCTTCCGCCCGGCCGTCGTCACCACCCCCGCCATCGTCACCATCGTCATCCTGGCCGGTCGGCTCCTGGCGGGCCTGGTCCGTACCGTCTGGCGGCACCCCATCGCCATTGGGGTCCTGGTGGTGCCGTCCGTGCTGTGCTGGCTCTATGGCTGGCAAACGGCGCTGCTCCTGATCGCTCCCCTACCAACGGGCCTGGCCGCCTGGGCCGTCGTCGATCGCGGCTCGTGCGCCCGGTGGGTCGGCCGGCGGCTGCTGGCCTGGTGGCGGCTCATCTTCGTCTACCGCCGCCACTGGCAGCCCGTCATGATTGTCTCCGGGCTCGGCCGACATCTACGCGGCCGTGACTACCTGCCCCGACTCGGCAAAGTCACCTGCAACGCCTGGGCCGACACCGTCACCGTGCGCATGCTCGACGGCCAGGCGGTCAAGGACTGGGCCGACCGCATCGACCATCTCGCGCACGGCTTCGGCGCGCCCTCCTGCCGTATCCAGGTCATCAAGGCGGGTCGGCTGGTGCTGACCTTCCCTCGGCGTGATCCGCTGGCCACACCGATCCCCGCGCTCCCCGTCCCGGCCGTGGCGACTGTGGGGCCGGTCGAGATCGGTAGGCAAGAGGACGGCTCTCCCTGGCTGCTGAAGATCCTCGGCACACACGTCCTGGTCGCCGGAGCCACCGGTGCGGGCAAAGGCTCCATCATCTGGTCCACCATCCGCGCGCTACTCCCCGCGCTCCGGGCGGGCCTGGTCGAGATCTGGGCGCTGGACCCCAAACTCATGGAACTCTCGTTCGGCCGTGCCCTGTTCGGCCCTCACTACGCCGCCACCCCAGAAGAGTGCGCCAACCTGCTGGAGCAGGCTGTCAAGAAGATGCAGGAGCGGGCCGCGCGCTTCGGCGGTGTCCAGCGCTCGCACACTCCCACCGTCGAAGACCCGTTCGTCCTGGTCGTCGTCGATGAGGTCGCGTTCCTGACCGCGTACCAGGCCGACAAGGACCTGAAGCGGCGCGTCTCCGCAGCCCTGGCCACGCTCACCACTCAGGGACGGGCGGTCGGTGTGGGCGTCCTGGCGGCGCTCCAGGACCCACGCAAGGAGGTCATGACCATCCGCAACCTGTTCCCCGACAAGATCGCCCTGAGGTTGGACGAGTCGGAACAGGTGGACATGGTCCTCGGCGACGGCGCACGCGACCGGGGCGCACTCGCCGACCGGATCTCACCGAACCCCGGCAAAGGCGCGGGCGTCGGCTACGTCCGGCTGGAAACCTCACCCGACCCGGTACGCGTCCGCGCGGCCTACGTCTCCGACACCGACATCCGCGCCATGGCCGCCCAGATCGGGGAGGCCCGATGACTCTGGCCTACTTCCTCGACGGGCTGCGCTGCTCGACCTGCAAGACCCTCAACACGCTCTGGCTCGACCCAAGACGGGCGGCGGTCGAGTGCCGCGAGTGCGGACAGTCGGCACTGATCTTCCCCGAGATCGGCGAGGCAAGGAAGGAGGGTTGCCAATGACAGACCGGTCCACCCCTCGCGCCCTGCGGATGGCCCAACCGCTGGCCCGCGACGTCATGGAAGAGGTCGCCAAGCAACACGGCGTGTGCATCCGGCCCGTCCCGCTCAAGCGGCTCGACACCCACACCGGCCAGTGGGAGATCATCGACGTCCCGTGCGGCTCGCCGATGGACAGCAAGTGCCCGCCGTGCGCCAAGCGCAACAAGCAACTACGCAAGGCCCAATGCCGGGAAGGCTGGCACCTGGACAAGGAACCCACGATCACCCCGGACCAGCCCAACGAGGAACAATGCTGGCTGGTCGAGTTCCGCGCCGACATCCAAGCCCAGCGCGACGACACAGAACGCGACGGCGGCGACACCACCGACCTGGACGCGGTCATCGAGGGCTTGGACGAGGAGATCAACGCGGCCGGCATGCGCGGAAGCATCTTCGGCAGAGCCACCGCCAAGCGCTCACGCTCGACCAGACGGCGGCAGGACGCGCCGGACCTGCCCAAACGCACGATGACGCACACGTCGCTGGGCCAGACCTTCCAGGCCCCAGACGGCAGGACCTACCGGCCCTCGCTGTTCGTCACGCTCACCCTGCCCTCGTACGGCAAAGTTCGCGACGGCGCGCCCGTTGATCCCGACACCTACGACTACGCACGAGCCGCTCGGGACGCGCTGCACTTCTCCAAACTGGTAGACCGGTTCGTGCAGAACCTGCGCCGCGTCGCCGGCTACGACGTGCAGTACTTCGCCACCGTGGAACCACAGAAGCGGCTCGCCCCGCACCTGCACATGGCCATCCGCGGGACGCTCCCACGAGCGGAGATCAAGCAGATCGCGGCCGCCACCTATCACCAGGTGTGGTGGCCATCCGTCGATCAGGTGGTCTTCGAGGGCGAACATCTGCCGGTCTGGCAGGAAGGGGCCGGCTATCTCGATCCCGACACCGGCGAGGTCCTGCCCTCCTGGGACGAGGCTCTCGACGAACTGGACGCCGAGCCGCTGCATGTGATCCGCTTCGGTGACCAGGTGGACGTCAAGGGCGTGCTCGCCGGCACCAAGGACGCCGACCAGTGCATCCGCTACCTGTCCAAGTACCTGACCAAGAGCCTCGGCGACGGACTCGACAGCCAGGCCCGGCAGGAGCACGCGGCCCGCTTCGTCGAGGCCCTGCGCTACGAACCCTGCTCACCCACCTGCCCGAACTGGCTCCGCCACGGCGTCCAACCCAAGGACGCCAAAGCCGGGATGACTCCCGGCCGCTGCCGCTCCAAGGCGCACAAGCCCGAACACCTCGGCTACGCGGGCCGTCGCGTCCTGGTCTCCCGCAAGTGGTCGAACAAGACGCTGGCGGAACACAAACAGGACCGCCGCACCTGGGTCCTGGAAGCCCTCGGCAAGACCGACGAACCAACGGACCCACACCGCTACGTCTGGAAGCCCGTCCCGGCCGGCGACGCCAACGTGCCCCCGCTCGCCATGCGGCTCCTGCGATCCGTCCGCGAGCGGCAACGCTGGCGCGCCCACATGGCCGAACTCCAGGCCAGAGCAGAAGGCCAAGATCTTTCGGCAACTGAAGGGAGGGCGGCATGAGCGGGGCATCCAAGCGCCCCGTTGACCGCCTGCTCACCGTCACCGAAGTAGCGGAACGGCTCAGCACCAGTGAGCGGTTCCCCCGGCGTCTCATCGAAGAACGCCGGATCACCTTCGTCCGCATCGGGCGCAAGGTTCGCATTCCCGAATCCGCGCTCAACGACTTCATCGCGGCGGGCCTCGTCCATCCCATTTCCACCCGCACGTGGAGGGCGGCATGAGCAAGCGCCGATTCGGGCGCGTTCGGAAACTCCCCTCGGGACGATTCCAGGCCAGGTATCCGGGACCGGACGGCGTGGACCGTACCGCGCCAAACACCTTCGCCACCAAGAAGGAAGCCGAGATCTGGCTGACCAAGAAAGAGGCCGAACTGCTGGCCGGCGACTGGCTGAACCCGGACCTGGGGAAGGTCAGCTTCAAGGAGTACGGCTCGACGTGGATCGACGAGCGCCCGGGACTGCGTCCGAAGACCGTCCAGCTCTACGAGGGCCTTCTGCGCATCCATCTCCTCCCGACTTTCGGCAACTGTGCGATGAGCGAGGTCAAGGTCGCTCACATCCGCAAATGGCGCAAGCAGCTCCTCGACAACGGTGTAGGACCGGTCACCGTGGCCAAGGCATACCGGCTCCTGAAGGCCGTCTTCAACACGGCGGTGGAGGACGGGCTGATCAAGGCCAACCCGTGCACCATCAAGAAGGCGGGTAAGGAGGATTCGCCCGAGCGGCCAGTACTGACCATGAAGCAGGTCTTCGTCCTGGCCGACGCCACCGAGCCTCGATTCCGCATGCTGATCCTGCTCGCCACCTTCGCCAGCCTGCGGTGGGGCGAACTGGCAGCACTCCAGCGCAAGAACCTCGACCTGAACGCGGGAACGATCCGCATCGTCGGCACCACGACCGAACTGAAGGACGGCTCTGTGACGATCAGTCCGCCCAAGTCGGAAGCGGGCAAGCGCCTCGTCAGCATCCCCGAGACCCTGCTCCCGGACCTCCGCAAGCACATGGAGACGTACGCCGAGAAGGGCGAACACGGACACGTCTTCGTCGGCCCCAAGGGTGCCAAGCTTCGACGCGCGAACTTCACCCGTGTCTGGGCGGCGACCCTCAAGAAGGCCAAGCTCAGCGGCTTCCACTTTCATGATCTTCGCCACACTGGAAACACCCTCGCCGCTCAGTCCGGCGCGACTCTGCGGGACCTGATGACCCGGATGGGGCACTCCTCGACGAGGGCGGCATTGATCTACCAGCACACCGCGATGGAGCGTGACAGGGCCATCGCAGACGCTCTCGGCAAGCTCGCCGAGGAAGCCCTGAAGCCCGAGGAACCCGAGCCAGACGAGCAAGATCCAGACGGATCGGGCACGTAACGGGCACGGAAGATCGAGAAGAGTCCTAGGAACGATCAAAGCCAGGTCGGGAATCAAACCCCTGACCTGGCTTTTCAGTCTGAGAGCGGGTGACGGGAATCGAACCCGCGCTGTCAGCTTGGGAATTGTAGGGATCTTGCCTCGTAGGGGCGTTGACCTGGGTCTGAGGCTGGTCGTGAGTGACCGTGGTTGACCCCTCGTTACCGCCCTTAATGGCACGCTAATGGCACGACGATCAGCCCGCGACCTGGTGTTTCTCGCGCGACGCGCACACGCCGCCCGCCTGATCATCCCGTCTGCCGTCGACCCGCCCGAAGGGGAAGCGGGCCAGGGCCACGGGGTCAAGGTGGAGCGCCCCACTGGACGAACGACCTTGACCCCGTGGCCCTGGTCTGCTCGGCTTGTCCCGGGTCGATGGCGGGCGGGATGATCAGGCTTCCACCTCAGCCACCTACGGCCCCACTCTCGGTTCGGCGATCATCCCGGAGCCGGAGCGCCCAGGGTTATTCGATCACAAGAAGCCATTGATCGCTGCCGCTAGGGTTACTCTCGTGAACATTCAATGGTGTATCGAGCGCTTAGAACTATACGCTTCCGCGCTTGAAGAGCTAGATCGGCGCGGGGAATCCCGCATGCATCTTTCCCCAGAAGACGCTCTTCGCAATGTGCAGCAACTTTCCCGTACCTCACATACGATCATGCGCAGGTTAGATCCCACGATGAGCGATCGATTCTCATGGGATGACCGATGGCAGATCGAACAGGATGTCAACGCCGCGATTGGTATGCTGCGCGACTGGAAGGAGGTAGAGGAAAATCTCGGCCCTGGTGGGCCGTTGATGTATGCAGCGCAGTTGCACCCTTGGGTTTGGGACGCAGCTTCTACGTTCTGGGACGCCGGTCACTACCGCGAGGCCGTGGCGCAGGCTGCTCGCTCGATAAGTGCGCACACACAGTCGAAGATCGGCCGCACAGATATCTCTGAAGGCAACTTACTCAAGCAGGCGTTCAGCAAGGAGGATCCCAAGCCTGGCGCCCCAAGGCTTCGGTTCGCTGGGGATCGGAGCACGGAGACATGGCGGAGCAGACAAGAAGGCGCGGTAGCTTTTGCCTTCGGATGCTTTACTGGCATTCGGAATGTCGCTACCCACCAGCACATGCTCGACTGGGGCGAACAGGAAGCGTTTCAGTACCTGACCGCGTTCAGTGTGTTGGCGCGCTGGGTGGATGAATGTGTGGTCGAGACGGCCGAGGATTCCTGATGGGTTCATTGCGTAGAAGACAGACGCGGCCCGAGCGCGGGCGCGCGCGAGAACGGCCCCCAGGCCGCACGCGCAGCGTGGGGCCGCGAGCGGGCCGCGTGGCGGCGCGAAGCGCCGCCCTTGAATACCTACAAGAGCAATCCGGCAACGATCCGTTTTAACACTGTGGTGTTGAACCTGGAGAACATCGAGAACTAGACAGAGAGCCTGAAATCCTCGATCTTCTGCCTGAGGACTACAGATGGATCTTTGCCATCGATCTTGTCCTGTATCATCTGACGTAGATCGCTATCTTCTAGGAAGATAATCATCTTTCCTTGTAGGCCCGTCCAGTGATCGCGGCGGGTATTTATCGCCGACACATCCGGCCCAGTCCTGCCAATCAACACCCCGAACAGCCCTAGCCCTTTATCGGACAGATAGTTGGACATCTGCAAGACATCATCCTTGCTGATCCCATTGCAGCTATTTTTTGCATCGAAGGTGACTAGATGTGCCTGATAGACAACTCGCAGATACGCGAAGAATCCATCCATGCAGTAATTGGGCAGGATTATATCTCTCCGATTGGAGGAGAGCTGTGCAAAGTTCTCGGTGATCGGCTGCTCCAGTGGAGGACAGAAGAGAAATTCGAGAATGTCCCTACAGAGCTTCTGGAACTTGACCCAATCACTTCTGCCACATTGCGTTTCACCTAACTCTTTCACGAGCCTATCGGATACATTTATATTGGCTGCTCTCCTTGCGGCCTCTTGAGTCTGCTGGTCCGCAGGTAGGTTGCCGAGCACTCTGACCGCTTCATATTGCAAGCCGTGCCCCGCAGCAAGCCGGGCGACCTCTGCCCCGTCGATGACCTCGATGTTTTGTGAAGCCAGGAACTCTATGTGTTGCGGAGCTAGAACTATTGAAACAACCAAAACAAGCTTCGGCGGGCGATCCTGGGGATATCGCTTCTTGAATTTTTCTTCGTTGCGCTTCAGTTGTTCTGCGACCGCGTTGATGCGAGAGCGCGTTTGCGGGGTAAGTGCTTTTACTTCATAGAGAATGGTTTCTTTTCCCCGTCTCGCGACGATGTCAACGCCGCCATCTGCACCGACCGGTGGCGTTTCTATGGCAAAGCCTTCAAGACTCCTTTCGAGCACGTCTCTGATCAGTCTTTCGAATTCATAGGCACTCACGTTTGTCGCCACCGACAACCTTCCTTTCGCGTCTACACTCGGCTAGCCTTGTGAGCTTCGGCGATTATTTCCACCAAGTCTGCGATTATCGTAGGGTTCGCTGCAATAGTGGCGGATGAATGAATCGTATGTGCGCTGCCGTCAAAATCCACAACTACAGCACCTGCCTCTCGAGCTATGAGCGTTCCAGCGGCTGTGTCCCAGGGATTATTGCTCAACATAACGTTTCCATCAATTCTTCCGTCTGCTACCCAAGCCAAGTCGATCGCTGCTGAGCCAAACATCCGTATGCGCTGAACGCGAGCGGCAAGTTCTTGGGTCAGGGCGAGCCGAGGCCGGTTTCGCTCGTCGGCATTTTCCCCCACGGCATAGTCGCCGACCGCCACAATCGCGGTCTGCAACTCGCGAGTACCGCTCACGCGGATTTCGGATCCGTTGACGAAAGCGCCAGCTCCTTCGGCCGCCGAGTACCGGAGGTTGAGGGAAGGCAGGTCGATCACACCCAGTGTGGATGTGTCCTTGTCCACCAGGCCCAGAGAAACGCCGCAGAGCGGGATACCGTGCAAGAAGTTGGCCGTTCCGTCCACGGGATCCAGCGCCCACATCAGGCCGTCGCCCAGATGACTGACGCCTTCCTCCTCGCCAAGGAATCCGATCTCGGGCGTCTCGCAGGACAGAAACTCCCGTACGGCATGTTCTACGGCGTAGTCCACCTCCGTCGCCATGTCCCGGTCACCCTTGGCCGTGATAACGCCGGGAGCCTTGGTACGGATGATCTCGCTGGCGATCGACACGGCGCGCTCAGCGATAGGGAGAAGAGTCCGGGCGTCGATGGTCATACAGGTTTGCTCCGCTCCCACATGTCCCTGAGCACCTGGTCGAAGATGGGGAACAGCCCCTCTGCGGCGGTGTTGTCTTTGATCACGAAGGTTGGTGAATCGACTCCGCGTGCCTGCGGTAGGTACGGCTGAACCACGCACAATGCCCGGTCCACGATGAGCAAGTTGAATCGGATCGTCTCGTCGTAGACGTGGAGTTCAAGGCGCTGGGCCGACGTGGCGTCGAGTCGATCGCGCAACCTGGTCAGCATGCTGATGTTGAGGGCTGTGAGGGTCGTCAGGGTGCTGTCGGTGTAGCCCTCTTCTGCTTCGCGGGCGCGAATCGCCTGGCCCTGAGGGTCGAGGAAGAGGCAGCGGATGCGGGTGCCGGAGTCCAGTAGGCGCCTGAGGTGATGATCGGGGTAGCTCTGGCAGAGGATGTTGAGCGACAGGCCCGCCGCGTTGATCTCCTTCGCGTCGTCGAACATCGTCGATGCCGGGTAGGCGGAAGAGAAGGCAGCGCGGCTACTGAAGATCGCGGTTACATCGGCCATCTGCGGCATGAAGCAGGCTGCGGTGTCGGGGCCGGCGCTTTTGACTGGCACCGGCTCTGTCCTCTGCTCGGGGATCTCGACGGCGGTCGCTGAGAACAGCTCGCGCGCCGATCTGCCCGGGAACATGGCCTCCAAGACGCGGCAGTGGCCGGAGTAGGGCAAACCCTTTAGTTCGCCGGTCAACCACCTGTGGAGCTGTGCGCGGCTCGGCCAACCACCCTGCAACGACGGGTCCACTTTCTTGGCGGCCTTGTCGTACTCCTTACAGAACGTGCTGTAGGTCTGCCAGTGGCGTTGCGTCAGCAGTGTCTTCAACAGGATCGGCAGGTCAGTCATGATCCGCGCCTCGGGCTGGGGTGCCATGTAAGCCCAGGTTAGCGACAGCGACGAGATCGGACGAGACAAAGAGGAGACGAACAGAAACGAGTCGATTACAGGCGGTACTTGGGAGCGATCGAGACGTGACAAGTCCTCGGGCAATCCTCGTTGCATGACAGCGCCATGTAACTCCTGCTCAGGACGAGGTTGGAAGTACGTCAGCCTTCGCCAGAGCGTAGTGGCGGCCGAGCATCCGGGCGACGCCGCTGCCGACGACCGGCACCAGGACGACTGCTGGCGGTGCAACGGAACCGGGCAGGCAGGTGCGCTGCTGTGAACATCTACGCTGGCTGCCTTGCGCCTCACGTCGCGCCGCCTCGGCCGGATCACATGCGCCTGGTCTGGCGAGAGGTCACACGGGAACAGGATCCTCCGCGAGTGATCGAGTACACCTGTGCGTGCGAGGACCTGGTTTACGAGCTGTGCCGCGAGGGCGGTCTCGCCTATATCCGTCGGACCGAGCACCGTGACGGTGTCGTACAGCGAATCCATGAGACCTATCGATGGCGGTGCAAGGAAGCGCTGAGTGTCTGGATCGCCCTTTTCGACGGCAGGGCTCACTAGGCGGGCACGACGGGAGGCGAGTTCAGGGGTGCTGAACCGTCGTGCCTTGGAGCTGGTGGAGGGGCTTCTGTAGCGCAGTCAGACAGTCCCTCCACCAGTCCGTACGCTTCCTATGGCGGAGAGGGAGACAGGCCGTCCAACTCGAACTAGTCTTTACGACAAGTCGAGTTGTTGGATGGTCGTCATGTCCTCTGAAGAGTTCGCGCCACCGAAGTACGCCCAGATCGTGCAGACGATCAGGCAGAAGATCGCGGACGGGACCTATCCGCCCGGCTCTCTGCTGCCCTCCGAGACGCAGCTTGTCCGTGAGTTCAAGGTGAGCCGGCCGACCGTCGTCCGCGCTCTCCAAGTTCTCCAGCTCCGTGGAGTCATCGAGCGGGAGCACGGCAAAGGGTCCTTCGTGAAGGCCACCCCACCGGGCGCGTCCAACCAGAATCCCCGTCCGGGCCGGGCCGTCCTGGACCGGGTGGAAGCCGACGAGAACTGCACGGTCATCGACGCCGGATCACTGGCGGCTTCTGCCGCGATTGCGAAGCTGCTGGACGTGCCCGAGGGATCCACTGTGGTACGGCGTCGTGTTCTCTTCCGCGATGACGAGCGGCCGACCGACCTGTTCACCGTGTGGTGTCCGGTGCATCAGGCCGAGGGAACGGAGCTCGGTGAGGCTAGACCACTCTCCACAGGCATCAGGGAGCATCTTCAGGCGAGCAAAGGCATCAAGCTTCAGCACGTCGTCGAGCGACTGAGCGCTCGGCCTCCTTCGGCCGACGAAGCCAAGCTCATGGAGGTCCGCAAGACGGCGCCCGTCCTCGGGGTGCTGGCAAGTGTGTTCAACGGAGGAGGACGGCCTGTGCTCGTCGTGGACTTGGCGCTTCCCGGTGACCTCCACGAGCTAGAAGACTCTTACTCCCTCTAACTCAGAGCCCGTTTCGGCGGCGCTCTTGTTCCTGTTTCCTAGCTCGACTTAGCGCGATTAGCCGCATAAGGGATTTCTCGTCTTTTTTGGTCAGCTTGTGACGAGCTAGCTGCCGATTGCGTGCTTTGCTCTTGGCGACTTCGGCCCACCGCGTTCCCCGCACGCCTGGTGGTAGCCCCATGGGCTCGTCGTCGGGCTCGCTCCTGATCGACATGTCGCGAGCATGGTTGAGGTCGTACCGTAAGTTCGAGATCTCGCACTCCTTGCACGGTCCCATATCGGCGCGACTGCCACATGGTCCCCGCATGAGCCGTGGAGATCACATGGAGTTGATCGTCATTTAAACCGATCCATCCGCTATGCCGCAATGGCTTATGGGCGGATTAGTCATACCTCCAAAAAAGATCTTGAAGAAATCCCGCTAACTCGTGTTGTCAAGTCCCTGACCTGCGGGTACCTTCATGACAACTCGACAAGACGAGTTAGCGACAAGACGACTAGCTAGGAGCAAGCCTCATGGCACTGCAAGGTCCCATCCCCGTCACGTTCGACATGGTCTTCCCGCACGGCTGCTACATCGTGGGCGAGGTCGAGCCCGTCAAGGACTTCGACGCCTCGACCAACGGGCGCTTCGTCCAGACCCGCGACAAGCAGAGCGGAGAGCTCGTCTGGCAGGTCAGCGTCATGGACGCCGACCCCACGCTCAAGGCGGCTCAGAAGACCGTCTCCGTCAAGCTCCTCAGCCCGGTGCAGCCGGTTCCTCCGGCTCCGATGGCCGGACTGCCGTTCACACCAGTCGAGTTTGACCACATGACCGCGACGCCGTACGTCAACCAGGCCGGGCGGCTGGCGTACTCGATCAAGGTTCGTGAGATGCGTGCTCCTCGCCCGGTCAGTAAGGCGACGACGACCGCTGCCAAGGACGCGGCGTGATGGGGCGGCGGAAGGTCCGTCCGGTCAGCACGATCGCCCTCAAGGTCGGTCAGGGAGCTGATGTGCGGAACCATCCGTATCCGCAGCGCTCGCCGGTCCTGGAGTTCGCCTTTGGCGGCACGCAGGTGCTCGTCACCACGTCGGCCAACGATCACATCACCCTCGACGACATCGAGTTCGCTCGGAGCCTGGCGCGCGAGGCCGCGATGTTCGCCGGTGCGGTGGAGCGCATGTTCCACGGCCTGCCGAACGGGCTGGGGGTGGCGGGTCGATGACGCTCAGCCCGTACACCTACGTCACCGTCTCCATGCGTCCCGATCAGCCGTCGCGGTTCAGTGTCGCCTTCTGCTCGGCTGAGCTGCGGGTGCGCGCCTGGCTCGGGGAGAGCGACAAGCCCTGCTTCGACCTGAGCGCCTCCGACGCGTCGGTGACCGTCTCGACCGCGGGGCCGGTGACCGACAACGACCTGACCGTTGCCCGCGAGATCTTCAACGCCGCCGCCAGGTACCTGGCCGACTGCGAGCGGCTGCACTCCGGCCAGTCAGACAAGGGCACCGACGAGGCGGCCTGATGCTCAGCGGGGCCGCAGGAAGCGGCAACTTCCGGCGGCCCCTCGGTCTTCCGCACACACGCGACCTGCTTGGAAGGACTTCACCCTAATGTTCAAAAGGATGCCCGGCGACGAGCCGCACCGCATCGTCTCCACCACCCCCGACACGGCGGTGGTCTTCAAACCGGCCGTGGTGCAGACCCCGGCCATCATCACACTGGTCATCTTCATCGCCCGGTTCGTAGCCGGCCTCTTCCGCCTCGTCTGGCGGCACCCCGTCGCGCTGGCGACGATCGCCGTTCCCGCCGGGCTCTGCCTCGTGTACGGCTGGCGCGTCGCGCTGCTGGTGGTCGTTCCGGCTCTCATGTCCATGGGCGCCTGGGCGATTCTCGACAGGCCGACGTTCGCGCGATGGGTCGGCTGGCGACTGGTCGCCTTCGCCCGCTGGTTCTGGATCTATCGGCGGCACTGGCAGCCGGTCATGACCGTCGCGGGGCTGGCTCGGCACATACGCGGACGGGAGTACATTCCGCGGCTGGTCAAGGTCACCTCCGACTCTTGGGCCGACAGGCTCACCGTCCGCATGCTCGACGGCCAGGCGGTCAAGGACTGGGCCGACAGGATCGAGAACCTGTCTCATGGCTTCGGGTCGGAGACGTGCCGAGTCTCGGTGGCCAAACCTGGTCAGCTCGTACTGACCTTCCCTCGTCACGATCCGCTGGCCACGCCGATAGCGGCGCTTCCGATCCCGGATACGCCGACCGTCGGGCCGGTCGAGATCGGTAGGCAAGAGGACGGCACACCTTGGCGTCTACGGCTGCACGGGACTCACGTCATCGTCGTCGGTGCCACCGGGGCGGGCAAGGGCTCGATCATCTGGTCAGCGATTCGTGGGCTCGTGCCTGCCATGCATGCAGGCCTGGTCGAGATCTGGGCGCTCGATCCGAAGCTGATGGAACTGTCGTACGGCAAGGCTCTCTTCGGCGGTCGGTACGCGGCTGATCCCGCTGAGTGCGCTGATCTGCTCGACGAGGCCGTGAGCATCATGCACAAGCGTGCGGCTCGCTTCGCCGGAGTTCAGCGATCACACGCGCCTACCCTCGACGATCCCTTCGTCTTGGTCGTGGTGGACGAGGTGGCGTTCCTGACCGCCTATCAGTCCGACAAGCAGCTCAGGCAGCGCATCTCCGCTGCCCTGGCCACGCTGACCACTCAGGGACGTGCGGTCGGCGTCGGCGTCCTGGCGGCTCTCCAGGACCCACGCAAGGAGGTCATCAACATCCGCAACCTCTTCCCGGACAAGATCGCTCTACGGCTCGACGAGTCGGAGCAGGTGGACATGGTGCTCGGCGATGGGGCGAGGGATCGCGGCGCGCTGGCCGACCGTATTTCTCCTCGCCCGGAGCGGGGTGCGGGCGTCGGATATGTGCGGCTGGAGACCAGCCCCGATCCGATTCGTGTCCGGGCCGCGTACGTCTCGGACGACGACATCCGCGTGATGGTCGGTGAGGTCCGATGACGCTGGCTCACTTCCTCGAAGGCCTCCGTTGCGCTTCGTGCGGTGCGCTGAATGTCCTCTGGCTCGACGCGCTACGTGGCCTGGTCGAGTGCTCCGAGTGCGGTCAGACCGCGCTCACATTCCCCGAAATCGGAGAGGAGGTCCGTTGAACGACCGTAAGACTCCGCGCGCTGTCCGCATGGCTCAACCGCTCGCCCGCGACGTGGCGGAGGAGATCGCCAAGCTTCACGGCGTCTGCATCCGGCCGGTGGCGCTCAAGCGGCTCGACATGACGACCGGCAGGTCAGAGGTCGTCGATGTCCCGTGCGGCTCACCGCTGGAGAGCAAGTGTCCTCCGTGTGCCAAGCGCAACCGGCAGCTCCGAATGGCGCAGTGCCGCGAGGGCTGGCACCTCGACGAGGAACCGATCATCACGCCCGACGAGCCGACCGATGGGCAGCGCTGGCTCGTCGAGTTCCGGGCCGACATGCAGGCCAAGCGCGACGAGGAGGACAAGGCCGGCGGCGATACCTCCGACTTGGACGCCGTGCTCACCGGGCTCGATATCGAGATCAACGAGGCCGGGATGCGCGGCAACGTGCTGGGGCGTACAGGGTCTAAGCGGGTCCGCTCGACGAAGCGTCGCCAGGACGCACCCGACCTGCCCAAGCGAAAGATGGCCAGCACGACTCTGGGCCGGACCTTCGAGGCGTCGGACGGCAGGACCTACCGGCCTTCTCTGTTCGTCACGCTCACCTTGCCGAGCTACGGCAAGGTCATGAACGGCGCTCCCGTCGATCCGGACGCGTACGACTACGTTCGAGCGGCCCGTGACGCGCTGCACTTCTCCAAGCTCGTGGACCGGTTCGTGCAGAACCTGCGCCGGGTCGCTGGCTACGACGTGCAGTACTTCGCCACGGTGGAGCCTCAGAAGCGGCTCGCTCCGCATCTGCACATGGCCGTCCGGGGCACCTTGCCGCGCGCCGAGATGAAGCAGATCGCGGCGGCGACCTATCACCAGATCTGGTGGCCTCAGGCGGATGAAGCCCGTTTCGAGGGTGACCACCTGCCCGTCTGGAACGACGGCATCGGCTACGTGGACCCTGATACGGGCGAGGTCCTGCCCACCTGGGACGAAGCCCTCGACCAGCTCGGCGACGAGCCCATGCACGTGATCCGCTTCGGCGATCAGGTGGACGTCAAGGGCGTACTCGCCGGGTCACCGGACGCCGACCAGTGCATCCGGTACCTGTCCAAGTACCTGACGAAGAGCCTCGGCGAGACCTTGAACGGTCAGGCCCAGCGGGAGCATGCGGCCCGTTTCGTCGATGCCCTTCGTTACGAGCCCTGCTCGCCGACCTGCCCGAACTGGCTGCGGTACGGCGTGCAGCCCAAGAACGCCAGGTCTGAATTGCTCCCCGGCCGCTGCCGGTCCAAGGCCCACAAGCCCGAACACCTCGGCTACGCCGGTCGCCGCGTCCTCGTCTCCCGCAAGTGGAGCAACAAGACGCTCGCCGAACACAAGCAGGACCGCCGTACCTGGGTCCTCGAAGCTCTCGGCCAGCCCGACGAGCCCACCGACCCACACCGCTACGTCTGGCAACCGGTCAAGCCGGGCGATCCCGACGTCGCTCCGATCGGCGTCCGGCTCCTTCGATCCATCGCCGAACGTCAGCGATGGCGCGCTCACCTGAGACGCCTCGAAGAGCTTTCGGCAAATCCGCAGGCAGCCTGAAAGGAGGAGATCTTGGACCAACTGTTCACCGTCCCGGAAACGGCCGAACTGCTCAGCACCTCGGTTCGCTTCGTCCGCCGACTGATCGCCGAACGCCGGATCGAGTTCGTGAAGGTCGGGCGGCACGTCCGCATCCGTGAGTCCGCACTGATCACCTTCGTCGTCGCCGGGACCGTCGCGCCCCTGACGACCTTCGACGCAACCGGGAGGGCCGCCTGATGGCGAACAAGGACAACCATCGCCGTTTCGGCAACATCCGCAAGCTGCCCTCGGGCCGGTTCCAGATCCGCTATCCCGGACCCGACGGGCGCATGCGGACCGGCGAGGAGACCTATGAGCGCAAGGGCGACGCGGACCGGGCGCTCACCCTGATCGAGGGGCGGATACTCGCCGGGACGTGGACCGACCCCGAGCGGGCTAAGGTCAGGCTCGCCGAGTATTCGGCAGCCTGGATCGACCAACGCCCCGGTCTACGCCCTCGAACGGTGGACCTGTACCGCTGGCTGCTCCAGAAACACATCACGCCCTACCTCGGCAACGTCTCGCTCGGCAAGCTCTCGACGGCGATGATTCGGCAGTGGCGGGCGGATCTGCTCGGCAAGGGCGTCTCGGTGAGCATGGCCGCCAAGGCGTACCGCCTGCTCCGTGCCGTGCTCATGACGGCGGCCGAGGACGACGGGATCATCTCCCGCAACCCATGCAGAATCCGCGGGGCCGGCGACGAGCACGCCGAAGAGCGACCGGTCCTCTCCGTGGGGCAGGTCTTCGAGCTGGCGGACAAGATTGGGCGCCGCCCAGTGGGCAGTATCCGGGGGCTCAAGAGAGGCGAAGGACACCGCATCCGCTTCCAGAGGCATGGTGAGATGCGGACCTACCCGGAGGTCTTCCCCACGCGAGCAGAAGCCGAGCGGGCGCTGTGGCGGATGATCGACACCGGGCAGGCCGACTGCACGCATGATCGCCGCTACCGAACCTTCGTACTCCTGGCCACGTTCGCGAGCCTGCGATGGGGCGAAATCACCGCTCTGACGCGATCAGACCTCGACCTCAACGCGGGTACGGTCCGCGTACGCCTTGCTTATATGGAACGTTCCACCGGCGAGCTGGTTCTTGGCCCACCCAAGTCCAAGGCTGGCAAGCGCATCGTCGGCATCCCGCAAGCGATCATCCCGGCTCTCAAGGAGCACCTGCGGCTCTACGTGAAGCCCGAAGCCGGATCGCTGATCTTCACCGGCATCAAGGGCGGACCGATGCGCCGGAGCGCATTCAACAAGCTCTCCGGATGGATGGAAGCCGTGCGGGCGATCGGCGTCCCGGGGCTGCACTTCCATGATCTCCGTCACACCGGGAACATGATCGCGGCGGACTCGGGCGCGGGCCTCAAGGACCTCATGGCGCGCATGGGACACGACAACGTCCGGGCCGCGATGATCTATCAGCACGCCGTCCGTGGAGCCGACAAGCTGATCACCGAAGCCATCGACAAGCACCTCATCGGGCACGAACGGGCACGCGACGATGACGAGGACGAGGACGAGGACGAGGACGAGGACGACCCGCCCGGCCTGCTCGTTCCCGCCGGGTGATTCCTACGCCTAATGGCACGCTAATGGCACGCAGAGATCAACAAACCTAGGAAACGCCGAAGCCCAGGCACCGAATCCATCGGTCCACCTGGGCTTTCCCTATGAGAGCGGGTGACGGGAATCGAACCCGCGCTGTCAGCTTGGGAAGCTGATGTTCTGCCATTGAACTACACCCGCGTACGACTCAAGGTCGCGTCCCCCACTGTAGCGGAAACTTGGCGCACATCAGCAATCCCGACCCCGCGCAATTTCCGCTCGCCCGGTAAGTTGCTCACCGTGTTGCTATCTGACCGTGACATCCTCGCCGAGATCAAGGCCGGGCGGCTGGCGCTGGACCCGTTCGATCCGGACATGATCCAGCCCTCCAGCATCGACGTGCGGCTCGATCGCTTCTTCCGGGTGTTCGAGAACCACCGTTACCCGCACATAGACCCGTCCGTCGAGCAGCCGGATCTCACGCGGATGGTGGAGCCCCAGGGGGACGATCCATTCATCTTGCATCCGGGCGAGTTCGTGCTGGCCTCCACGTACGAGGCCGTCACGGTGCCCGACCACCTCGCCTCGCGGCTGGAGGGGAAGAGTTCGCTGGGACGGCTGGGGTTGCTGACGCATTCGACGGCCGGGTTCATCGATCCGGGGTTCAGCGGGCATGTGACGCTGGAGTTGTCGAACGTGGCGACGTTGCCGATCAAGTTGTGGCCGGGGATGAAGATCGGGCAGTTGTGCGTGTTCAGGCTCAGCTCCCCCGCCGAACACCCGTACGGCTCCAGCAAGTACGGTTCCCGCTACCAGGGCCAGCGCGGCCCCACCCCGTCGAGGTCGTTCCGGAACTTCCACCGCACCAAGATCTGAGCGGGATGAGTGAGACGAGCACGAGGGGCGAGGCGACAGGAAAGTGAACGAAAGGTAAACGCGGAGGGTCTGACGGGTGATCGGGGGCGGGTCGTCGTCTGCCCGCGGGGCGTTCCTTGACGCACGCGGGCCGGCGCGCCCGGCCGACGGACGCGCCGCTGGTCGGCCCACCGGTCGGCGCCACCGATCATCGGGTCACGCCCCAGGCCGCCGACGCCGGCCGAGAGGTCGCGGCGCAGGTCGGGGTGCAGGTCAGGATGTCCAGCCGAAGGTCACGCCGTGGGCCGGTGCAGTCGGCCGGTGCGGGCGACCAGTACGATCGGCCGACGCGGTCGGCCAATGCGGACGGCCCAAAAGATCACGAAACTACGCGGAATGCCGGTGTCGCACAACAGACGCCGGGTAGCCACAAGGCGAAGAGAAGATGAAGTTCGCATTTCTCCTGGTAAGCCGTACCCTTTGCACGGACCATCCCCGCACATCTGGAGAACGACGTGCGCCTGCGTCTCACGCCACGTGAGGACAGCTACTACGACCTGTTCGCCGACTCGGCGAACAACCTGGTCACGGCATCCCGTCTACTGGTCGAGATCATCAGTGACGGCTCGGACAGGGAGGCCCTGGCCGAGAAGATGCGCGCCTGCGAGCACGCCGGGGACGAACGCACCCACGCGATCATGAACCGGCTCAATGAGAGCTTCATCACTCCGTTCGACCGCGAGGACATCTACCGGCTCGCCTCGAACCTCGACGACGTGATGGACGCCATGGAGGCCGCCTCCGACCTCATCCTGCTGTACCAGATCGACCACCTCCCCAAGGACGTCGTACGGCAGGTGGAGGTGCTGGAGCGGGCGGCGGAGCTGACCGCCGAGGCCATGCCGCGCCTGCGCTCGATGAAGAACCTCACCGAGTACTGGATCGAGGTCAACCGCCTGGAGAACCAGGGCGACCAGGTCTACCGGCGACTGCTGGCCAAGCTGTTCAGCGGTGAGTACGACGCGCTGACCGTCATGAAGATGAAGGAGGTCGTCGACGCGCTCGAAGAGGCGGCCGACGCCTTCGAGAGCGTGGCCAACACCGTCGAGTCGATCGCGGTCAAGGAAAGCTAGGACCAGCAGTGGACCTCACGCTCGCGCTCGTCATCGGCGTGGTCGTCATCGCACTGGCCTTCGACTACACCAACGGGTTCCACGACGCGGCGAACGCGATCGCCACCTCCGTCTCGACCAGGGCGCTGACCCCGAGGGTCGCGCTGTTCATGGCCGCGGCGATGAACTTCATCGGCGCCCACCTGGGCACCCAGATCGCCCAGACGGTGGGCCAGGGCATCATCAATGCCCCGGACGGATCGCACGGCCTGGTCATCGTGATCGCCGCCCTCATCGGCGCGATCGTGTGGAACGTGATCACCTGGTACTTCGGGCTGCCCTCCTCCTCCAGTCATGCCCTCATCGGCGGCCTGGTGGGTGCCGCGCTGGCCTCGGCCAGCGTCGTGCACTGGGACGGCGTCTTCGAGAAGGTCGTCATCCCGATGGTGCTGTCGCCGCTGATCGGGTTCGGTCTCGCCGCAGCGATCATGATCGCAATATATTGGATCTTCCGCAACCGCCAGCCGGGCAGGACCAACCGCGGCTTCCGCTACACCCAGACCGTCTCGGCCGCCGCCATGGCGCTCGGGCACGGGCTGCAGGACGCGCAGAAGACGATGGGCGTCATCTTCCTGGCCCTCACCGTCGGCGGCTTCGCCGAGCCGACCGACCCCATCCCGCAGTGGGTCATCCTCTCCGCCGCGGGGGCGATCTCGCTGGGGACGTACGCGGGCGGCTGGCGCATCATGCGTACGCTGGGACGCCGCATCATCGCACTCCACCCGCCCCAGGGCTTCGCCGCGGAGTCGGCGGCGGCGGCCGTCCTGTACGTGGCGGCCATCGGCTTCGGGGCGCCGATCTCCACCACGCACACGATCACCGCCGCGATCATGGGGGTGGGCTCCACCAAGCGGCTCAGCGCCGTACGATGGGGGGTCGCGGGGCACATCGTGACCGCGTGGATCCTCACCATTCCGGCCGCGGCCATCGTGGCCGGGCTCTCCTACCTGGTGCTCCACCTCATCGTGGAGTGAGCCGGCGACCGGCTCACTGTGGTGGGGCGTACATCACGTCGACGTCCCAGCGGTTGAAGCCGAGGGCCTCGTACAGGCCGATCGCCGCCGTGTTGGTCTCGTCCACGTACAGCATGGCCTGGGCGAGACCACGTGAGCGCAGATGGCCCAGCCCGGCCAGGGTGAGCGATTTGCCCAGGCCGGTGCCCTGCTGGGAGGGGTCGACGCCGACCACGTACACCTCTCCGAGCGGCTCGTGCCCGTGGTCGGAGGAGCCGTGGATCTTCGTCCAGTGGAAGCCGACGAGCCGGTCGCCGCGGACGGCCAGGAAGAAGCCATCCGGGTCGAACCAGGGCTCCCGCTCGCGCCGCAGCAGGTCGTCCATCGTCCAGGCACCCTGCTCGGGGTGGTGGGCGAAGGCGGCGGCGTTGACCTTGAGCCAGGGCTCCTCGTCCTGACCGGGCACGAACGTGCGCAGGCTCACCCCCTCCGGCAGCGTGTGGGCGGCCAGGGGCGCGAAGAGGGAGCGGCGCATCTGCCACAGGGAGCGGACGCGCTCGAAGCCGAAGGCGGCGGCGAGCGCCCCGGCGCCCGGGTGGTCGCCGTGCGCCCACAGGCGGAGCCGGCCGTCGGTCAGGTCCATGATCGACCGCAGCAGCCGCGCGCCCAGGCCCCGGCGACGGCGGGACGGGTGGACGACCAGCTCGACGCTCGGCCCCTCCACCTCGTCGGTGGGATCGACGTGCGCGTAGCCGGCCAGGGCGCCGTCTGCGCGCAACAGCAGCGAGCGGGCCCGCGGGTCGCCGCCGTAGCGTAGGTGGAGCATCACGTGCTCGTTGAGCGGCCGTACGCCGTCGGCGTCCGTCGCCGCCTCCACCAGGGCGAGCACTTCGGTGATCTCCTGGTCATCCAGCCGTTCGCGGATCTCCACGTTCACACTCACAGAACGAACTCTAGGCGTATGACTGGCAAATGACGCCATGTGACAGCCGGGCAAATCGTTACCTTTGCGACATTGGCCGCATGGTTTGCGGCCGTAACGTCTTGGGCCATGACGTCTCGTTCCCTCCTCCGGCTGGCGCTGGCCGGAGCCCTCGCCTCGGGTGCGGTCCTTCTCGCCACCCTCCCGGCGAACGCGAGCAAGGCCCCCAAGACGGTCCCCGTCCGGCTGCTCGCGCTCAACGACTTCCACGGCAACCTCGAACCGCCCACCGGATCCGCCGGCCGCATCGTGGACGAACACGGCCAGACGGTCGAGGTCGGCGGTGCCGCCTACATCGCCACGCACATGAAGGCCCTGTCCGACAGGAACACCATCGCCGTGGCCCAGGGCGACCTCATCGGCGCCACGCCGCTCATCTCGGCCGCGTACCACGACGAGCCGTCGATCGAGTTCCTGGACAAGCTGGGGCTCAAGGTGGCCGCGGTCGGCAACCACGAGTTCGACGAGGGCTACGCCGAACTGCGGCGGATCATGGACGGTGGCTGCCACCCGGTGGACGGCTGCTCGCCCGCCGGCAAGTGGAAGGGCGCCAAGTTCGACTACGTGGGCGCGAACGTCCTGTTCAAGAACCCCAACGAGAAGACCGACGCGCTCGCGGCGTTCGGCGGCTCGAACTCGCGGCAGGTCAAGCAGCTCCTGGCCGACTGGGGCGTGCCCGCGCTGCCCCCGGTCAGCATCAAGGTGATGAACGGCGTGCCGATCGGCTTCATCGGCCTGGTCACGCAGACGACCCCGAACATCGTCACGACCGAGGGCATCAAGGACCTCAAGTTCGTGGACGAGGTCAAGGCCGCGAACGTGGCCTCCAAGCTGCTCAAGCTGCTCGGCGTGAAGGCCCAGGTCGTCCTGATGCACGAGGGTGACCAGGTGGCGTCCGGGCAGTCGCCCGACGCGTGCAGCGCCGTCCCGGGGGCGGGCAACCGCATCGCCACGGAGGTGGACGCCGAGATCGACCTGATCCTGAGCGGCCACTCGCACCAGGCGTACCTGTGCGAGGTCAAGGACCCGGCGGGCAACGACCGCGTGTACTCCCAGGGCGGTTCGAACGGCCGGGTCATCACGCAGGTCGACCTGAAGGTGAACGTCAAGACCAAGGACATCGACCGGGCCTCCGTCGTGGCGGACAACCACGTCGTGACGCGTACGGTCGCGGCCGACCCCGCGATCTCGAAGTTCGTCGGGTTCTGGCAGGACGAGGTCTCGTCCGTCGCCAACAAGGCGGTCGGCACGATCAGCTCCGACATCACCAACGCCGCCGCGCCCTCCGGTGAGTCGCCCCTCGGCAACTTCATCGCCGACGCCCAGCTCGCCGCCACCAAGACCGGCGGCAACGCGCAGATCGCGCTGATGAACCCGGGCGGCGTACGGGCCGCGCTGACGCACGCCGGCTCCCCGGCCAAGGAGGGCGACGGCGTCGTCACGTACGGCGAGGCGTTCACCGTGCAGCCGTTCAACAACCTGATGCAGGTGGTCACCCTCACCGGCGCCCAGCTCAAGACGGTGCTGGAGCAGCAGTTCACCGGCGGGCCGAACAGCCAGGCGTTCACCAAGATCCTGCAGCCGTCGGCGAACTTCACCTACACCTACAGCCGCGGCGCCGCCTGGGGCTCGAAGATCTCCGACATGAAGATCGACGGTGTGCCGGTGACGGACGCGCAGACGATCCGGGTCGCGGCCAACAACTTCCTGGTGGGCGGCGGCGACGCGTTCCTCGCTTTCAAGGACGGGACGGACCTGTGGAGCGGGCCGCTGGACATCGACGCCTTCGTCGACCACCTCGGCAAGAACAACCCCATCGCCCCGCCGGCCACCAACCGCATCACGGTCGTCGACTAGCCCCTGACCTCTGTTAGCCCCTGACCTCTGTTCGCTGAGAACCCTGCGGCCCGGCCTCTTCAGGCCGGGCCGCTACCGTTTCGGAACCCGTGCCAGGTGGTCGCTACCGCTTCCAGGCCAGCCATTTGCGCTCGATCTCCGCCTCCAGGTCGACCCCGTGATGGCGGGCCATGAGCAGGACGTGGCACACCACGTCGGCCAGCTCCTCGCGGAAACCGGCCGCCCGCTCCTCCTCGGTACGGCCCTTGTCCCTGGCCCTGCCGGTGAGCATGAGGAACGCCTGGGTCAGCTCGCCCACCTCCTCCTGGAGCTTCAGCAGGAACCAGGTGTCGTCGCGATCGATGCCCACGTGGTCGGCGTAACGCCGCGAGATGGACTCGATCTCGTCGGAGAGCTCTCGTAGGTCCACCCCGCCGAGTCTAGGTGTCGCAGGAGGTGCCGCTGTAGCCGTGGTCAGGCGTCGTGCAAGGGCAGCACCGCTACGAATCGTGCGCCCGGGTCGTGGTCGGCGACGGTGAGGGTGCCGCCGTGGGCCGTGGCGATCTCCCTCGACAGCGACAGCCCGAGCCCGCTGCCGCCGTTGTCCTTGGCCCTGGCGTTCTCCAGCCGGGTGAACCGTTCGAACACGCGCTCCCTGTCCTGGGGCGGGATCCCGTCGCCGTCGTCGGTCACCGTGACGACCACCCGGCTCCCCCGTACGGCCGCCTCGACGTCGATGCGGGTGGCGGCGTGCCGGGTGGCGTTGTCGAGCAGGTTCGTCAGGAGGCGGTCGAGCTGCACCGGCGAGCCGAGGACGGGTGCCACCTCGCACGCGCGCAGGAAGATCGGCACCCGGGCGTCCGCGCGGCGGCGGACCTGGTCCTCGACCACGCGGCACAGGTCCACCACGCGGCGTTGCGGCGGCGCGCCGGCGTCGAGCCTGGCCAGCATCAGCAGTTCGTCGATGATGCCGGTCAGCCGGTCGGCGGCGGCCAGCACCCGCGCGCCCGTGACCTGCCAGTCGGTCTCGTCGGGGTAGGCGTTGGCCACCTCGATCTGCGTGCGCAGGGCGGAGATGGGGCTGCGCAGCTCGTGCGAGGCGTCGGCGACGAAGCGGCGCTGGGTCTCGGCCGAACGTTCCAGCCGGTCGAGCGCGTGGTTGGTGGTGGCGGCCAGGGCGGCGATCTCGTCCCCTGTGTCGGGTACGGGCACGCGCCGGCTCAGGTCTCGGCCCGTCAGCTCGGCCAACCCGCCCCGGATGCGCTCGACGGGCCGCAGGGCCGTCCTGACCGCGGCCCACGTGAGGCCCCCCACGACCAGCGGGACCAGCGGGGTGCCGAGGAACACCAGGGCGTGGATCCACCTGAGCGACCGGTCCACGTCGGCGAGCGAGGCGGCCCCGTACACGGTGACGGGCCCGGCGACGGCACGCTGAGCGGTGGCGGGCCCGGCGACGGGCCCGGCGGTGGAGTGGGCGACTGTGGGAGGTCCGATGGTGGCGGATGCGGCGAGGGCGGGTCCTGCGGGTGTGCGGACGGTCATCGCCATCACGAGGTAGCGGGTGGCGGGCTCGGCGGGGTCGCGCGTCACCTCCACCTCAGTCGTACGGACGGTTTCTAACCCGCGCGGCCGCAGCGCCGTGACCCGCGCGTCGGCGGGATGGGACGGGCCGCTGCTCGCGAGCACGTCGCCGGTCGCCGAGACCACCCGCAGGAGCGCGACGCGCTCAGGCGGCTCCAGCACCCCGGGCAACTGCCCGTCACGTACGTCGCCGGCCACCCTGCGCACGGCCAGCTCGACCCGGGCCACCAGGACCCCGTGCAGGCTGTCGGGCACGGTGGCGAGCGTGAGGGCGGCCGTGGCGGCGACGACACCCGCGGCCGCCAAGGTCGCGATCGCGGTCAGGCGTGCCCGGATCGAGCGCGGAAACAGCCGGTCTACCATCCCATCTCACCCTCCGTACGTCACCGTCCGTAACATCTACCCCGGGCGCAGGCCGGCCACGTTTAGCGAGTTGATCTGGGCCCACGGGGTTGGACCTGCCGAATTGTGGATACGCTCCGTATTCCTTTCGCTCGTGGCGATTCCGCTGACGGCGTGCACGCCTTCCGCGCGAGGAGCGCCGGGGGCAGGGTGGACGCCATGAAGGTTCTGGTGCTGGGCGGCACGGAGTTCGTGGGCAGGGCGGTCGTCGACGAGGCGTTGGCGCTGGGGTGGGAGGTGACGACGTTCAACCGGGGCAGTCATGCGCCGGTGGAAGGGGTGACGGCGTTGCGCGGCGACCGGGCGGCGCCCGGCGGGCTGGCGGCGCTGGAGAGCGGCGAGTGGGACGTCGTGGTCGACACCTGGTCATGGGCGCCCTCGGCGGTCAGGGACACCGCGGCGCTGCTGGCCGGGCGGGCGGGCTCTTACGTCTACGTGTCGAGCCGGTCGGTCTACGCCGACCCGGTGCCGTACGGCGCCGACGAGAGCGCGCCGGTGGTGGCGTCCTCGCCCGACGAGAGCGACGACAGCGACTACGCCAGGAACAAGGCGGGGGCCGAGCTGGCGGCCGTGGCCGCCTTCGGCGACCGGGCGCTGCTGGCGCGGGCCGGCCTGATCCTCGGGCCCTACGAGAACGTCGGGCGGCTGCCCTACTGGCTGACCCGGATCGCGCAGGGCGGTCCGGTGGTCGCCCCGGCGCCGGGAGACCTCGGGCTGCAGTACGTCGACGCGCGTGACCTGGCCGTGTGGTGCCTGGAGGCGGGGGCGCGGGGGGTCGGCGGGGCGTTCAACGTGGTGAGCCCGCCGGAGTTCACCACGATGCGCGAGCTGCTCGAAGAGTGCGTGAAGGTCACCGGGTCCGACGCCGAGCTGCGCTGGATCGAGCCCGAGCGGCTGCTGGCGGCCGGGGTGCAGCCGTGGATCGAGCTGCCGATCTGGCTGGTGGGCGACGACTACGCGTTCATGCACGGGGGTGAGGTGGGCAAGGCGGTGGCGGCCGGGCTGCGCCTGCGGCCGGTGTCGGAGACGGTGGCCGACACGTGGGCCTGGTTGCGCAGCATCGGCGGAAAGGCGCCCATGCGGCCCGACCGGCCCAACAAGGGGCTCGACCCGGCGGTGGAGGCGCAGCTCCTGGCATAACGGGCCACGTCACGAGCGGGCCATGTCACAGGCGGGGCGGGTCACAGGCGGGGCGGGTCACGGGCGGGGCGGGTCGTGCCGGGTGCGGACGAGGTCGTAGAGGGCGGCGGCGAGGGCGAGGCAGACCGAGGCCACCACCACGACCAGCCCGTGCCGGAACGCCACCGCCCAGCCGCCCCCCAGCGAGCCGAAAAACGTCGTGCCCGCCGCCGCGATCCCGATGGCCGACCCGAGCCGCTGCCCGGTCTGCAGCACCCCGGCCGCGCTGCCCCCGCCCGCGGGCGGCACCTCCGACAGCGTGATGGCCTGGTTCGGCGAGATGACCAGGCCGCTGCCCATGCCCGCCACCAGCAGCGGCAGCGCGGTCGCCAGCCCCGCCGCCCGGCCGGGCACCAGCTCGGTGGCGACCATCGTGGCCAGCAGCCCCACGATCACCATGGTCAGCCCCACGGCCACCAGCCGCCGTCCGAACCGTGACACGAGATGGCCCCCGACCGCGGCGGCCGAGGCCGAGCCGAGCGCGAACGGCGTGATCGCCAGCCCCGCCATGAGCGCGCTGTAGCCGTGGCCGCTCTGCAGGTACAGCGTGAAGATGAAGAAGATGCCGGTGAATCCGGCGAAGTAGAACAGCGCGATGGCCGTACCCAGCCGGTACGACCTTTTACGGAAGAGCGACAGGTTCACCAGCGGCTCACGCCGGTAGAGCCGTTCCCACGTCACGAACCCGGCCAGCACCGTCAACGCGGCCGGAATGAGCAGCCACTTGGCGTTCCCCTCCCACTGGTTGCGCTGGATGAAGGGCAGCAGCAGCCCCGCCACCCCGACGCCGAGCAGGAGCACGCCGACCGGGTCCATGCTCTCGTGCCGCCGGTGCACGAGCTGCGGACGCGGCAGCACCCGCCAGGCCAGCGGCAGCAGGACGAGCCCGATCGGCAGGTTCACCAGGAACACCCAGCGCCAGCCGTGGTCCGCCCCGAACACGGTCACCAGCGCGCCGCCGATCAGCGGCCCGGCGGCCGTGGAGACGCCGATGGTGGCGCCGAGCGCGCCGAAGGCCCGGCCGCGTTCGTAGCCCTGGAACATCTGCTGGATCAGCCCCGAGACCTGCGGGTTCAGCATCCCGGCCGCCATGCCCTGCACCAGGCGGGAGACGATCAGCGTGTTCATCTCCCCGGCGAAGCCGCAGGTCGCGCTGGAGAGCGTGAAGAACGCCACACCCCACAGGAAGACCGTGCGACGGCTCCGGGCGTCCCCCAGTCGTCCGGCCGGGATGAGCAGGAGGCCGAATGTGAGGGCGTACCCCGACAGGATCCACTGCAGGCCATCGTCCGTGGCGTGCAAGCCCTGGCGGATCGACGGCAGCGCGACGTTGACGATGCTCACGTCGAGCCCCGTCATGAAGGCGGCGACCAGGCACACGGCCAGTGCGCGCCGTCGCGTGTCGGACCCGGACGCCCCCATCACCCCCTTGCCGCACTGCGCACATGATGCCCGTCAGATCCGGAAATATCGCCCACCGGTGGCTTCTTTACCGCCCCGCCCGCGCGAGCCGCCCCGCTCCCGGGTGGTCGGCCCGCAGGGACGAACGGTGGTCTTCGTTTCGGGACGAAAGCGGAGTAGCGTCCGATCATGGGCACGATGGCGGTCGAGCAGAACGGCATCAACGCGGTCCCGGAAGGCGAGCGGCGCGGTCGGCCGCGCGACCTGTTCTGGCCGTGGGCGGGCTCCAATCTGTCGTTGTTCGGTGTCGCGTTCGGCGTCTACATCGTCGGGCTGGGCCTCGGCGTGGTGCCCGCGATCATCGTCGGAGCCCTGGGGTACGCGCTGTCGTTCCTGCTCGTGGGCCTGGTCGCGGTCGGTGGCGCGCGCTCGGGCGTGCCCACGATGACGCTGGGCCGCGCGCCGTTCGGCTACCAGGGCAACAAGCTGCCCACCCTGCTGTCCTACGTCTCGAACGTCGGCTGGGAGATCGTGCTCGTCACGCTGGCGGCGCAGAGCGGCGCGGAGATCCTCAAGCGGATCGCCCCGGGCATCCCGGTCACGACCACGACCGCCGTGTGCTTCGCCGTCGCGGCCGTGGCGGTGATCGCGGTCGGCGTGTACGGCCACGCCATGATCATGGTCGTCCAGCGCTACCTCACGTACGTGTTCGTCGTGCTGACGGTCGTCTACCTGGTCCTCATGGTCCCGAGGCTCGGCGGCTCGCTGGAGACCACGGCCGGACCCGGCGGCTGGGTGGGCGGGATCGTCTTCGCCATGACGCTGCTGGGCCTGGGCTGGGTCAACTGCGGCGCCGACTACTCCCGCTACCTGCCCGCGACCTCCTCACCACGCTCGGTGGCCCTGTGGACGACGCTCGGCGGCGCGCTGCCGCCGATGGTGCTGCTCGTGTTCGGCGTGCTGCTGACCGGCGGCGATCCCCGGCTGGCCGAGGCGGCGGGCGCCAACCCGGTGGCGGCGCTGGCCGGGGCGCTGCCGACCTGGTTCCTGCTGCCGTACCTGCTGACCGCCATCGGCGGCTTCCTGGCCGGGGCCATCATGGACATCTACTCCTCCGGGCTGTCGATGCTGGCGCTGGGCGTGCCCGTGAGGCGGCACCACGCGGTGCTGATCGACGGGTTGCTCATGGTGCTGGGCGGCTACTACCTGCTGTTCGTCTCGACCAGTTTCCTGGCCACGTTCCAGGCGTTCCTGGCCGTCGTGGGCGTGGTGATGGCGGCCTGGGCCGCGATCTTCCTGGTGGACATGTGGCGGCTGCGGGGCGGCGGCAGGACGTACGACGAGCGGCTGCTACGCCCGGACGCGCCCGCGCTCAACTGGCCCGGCGTGGCGTCGCTGGTCGTGGCGTCGGCCGTCGGTCTCGGGCTCATCACCTCGGCCGACCCGAACATCGCCGCGTTCGTCGGCTTCCTGATGAGCGACGGGATGAGGTCCGGCACGTTCGGGTCGGCGAACATCGGCGTGGTCGTGGCGCTCGCGCTGGCCGGGCTCCTCTACTTCGTGATCACGGCCGTCACCCGCCGCACGACCCCGTCCCCCCGGGCCTGAGCCTCGCCGCTGCGCCTCGCGGAGCCCGCCTCGGGTTACTCTTGGTGAGCCATGATGGACATTCCGTTGCGACTGCTGAAGTGGGCGGCGCCGGTCACCGCGTGCGTGCTGCTGGCGATCGACGTGGTCGGCGCGTGGCGCGACGGTCGCACGGCCGTGGCCGTGGGCGGTGTGCTGCTCGGCCTGGTGTACGCGGCGGGTCCGGCGATCGAGGGGCGGCGGCGGTTCGCCAGGGGGTTGTGGCTGGGCCTGGTGACGTCCGGGTGGGCCGTGCTGGCCGTGGCGGCGCCGCCGTTCGTGTGGCTGGCGTTCCCGCTGCTGTTCGCGTACCTGCACGTGTTGCCGTTGTGGGCGGCCATGTTCGGGGTGGCGGTGCTGACGTCGGCGGCGACGCTGGCGGCGGCCTGGCACGCGGGTGAGCTGGCCGTGCCGCTGCTGGTCGGTCCAGGCGTCGCGGCGCTCGTGGTGACGCTGCTCGCGCTCGCCTGCCGGGCGCTGCGCGCCGAGATGGAGCGGCGTCACCACGAGTACGAGTTGCCACCGGGCGGGAGAGCCGGGCGGGCGGTCAGGCGGTGACGACGGCGAAGTCCGGGACCGGGCGGTCCAGTACGGCGACCAGCCGCCGCAAGACCGTCGTGTCCCCCTCGCGCTCGACCCCCTCCACCCCCTTGCCCGCCAGCAGCCCGACGAGCTGGGCCTTGGTCAGTCGCAGGGTCAGGTCGGCGCTCTCGTCGCGCGGGTCGGCCTGCTGGATGAGCGCGCCGTTGGACAGCGTCGTACGGTAACGCCTGCCCAGGTCGGTCAGGTGCCAGTCGATGGCCAGCCGCTCGTGCCAGGCCCTGGGGCCGTCCACCCGGATGGCGATCGAGTCGAAGATCTGCTCCACGGTCAGCGCGGCGAGCAGGTCGGGCGCGGCGGGCTCCAGGGCGGCGGGCACGATGCCGTCGGCCAGTTCCAGGGCGCCCATGAGGTAGAAGTTGCGCCAGGTGGCGTTCTCGGCGCCGTGGCCGAGCCTGGTGTAGACCTCGGCCAGCAGGTCGCGGGCCTCCTTGTTGCCCTCGTCGGCGAAGACGGCGTGGTTGAGGAGCTGGGCGGCGAAGCGCAGGTCGTTCTCGTCGACGTAGCGGCGGGCGAAGGCGACCACGGCCGCGCCTCCGCCGAGGCACTCGACGTAGCGCAGGGCGCTCTCGCGCGGCGGGTGCTCCCACAGGTGCGCCGGGTTGCCGTCGAACCAGCCCAGGTAACGCTGGTAGACGGCCTTGACGTTGTGGCTGAGCGAGCCGGTGTAGCCGTGCGTGTGCCAGACCTGCTCCAGCTCGGGCGGCAGTTGCACGGTCTCGGCGATCTCGACGGCCGTCAGGCCCTTGTTGAGCAGGCGCAGGGTCTGGTCGTGCAGGTAGGCGTACATGTCGCGCTGCTGTCCGAGGAAGCGTTCGACGCGTTCGCGGCCCCAGGTGGGCCAGTGGTGCGAGGCGAAGGCGACCTCGGCCCGCCCGGCGAACAGGGAGACGGTCTCGGTGAGGTAGCGCGCCCAGGCCCGCGCGTCGCGGACGGCGGCGCCGCGCAGGGGCAGCACGTTGTGCTGGTTGTGGGTGGCGTTCTCGGCCAGGCACAGGGCGTGGTGGCCGGGCAGGAGGAAGGTCATCTCCGGGGACCCGCGGGTGACGTGGAAGACCATGTGGACGCCGTCGACGGTCTCCTCCTGGCCGGTACGCACGATCTCGACCGTGGGCGGGACGAGCGACATGGTGCCGGTGGAGACGGTCATGCCGAGTCCGGCGCCGATCTGGCCCTCCGGCGAGCGGGGCAGGGCGGGGCCGTACGTGTAGACGGCGCGGCGGTTCATGGCGGGGCCCGCGTAGACGTTCTCGGTCATCGCGTGCTCCATGAACCCGGCGGGGGCCAGGATCGGCACTCCGCCGCCGGTCGCGGGGAGCACGCCGCGTACGCCGCCGAAGTGGTCGGCGTGGGCGTTGGTGTAGATCACGCCGGTGACGGGACGGTCGCCGCGGTGGGCCCGGTACAGCTTGAGCGCGGCGGCGGCGCACTCGGTGGAGATCAGCGGGTCGATGACGACGACGCCGCGTTCGCCCTCGGCCAGGGTCATGTTGGAGATGTCCAGACCGCGTACCTGGTAGATGCCGTTCGTGACCTCGTACAGGCCCTGTCTGGCGCAGAGCCGGCCGTGGCGCCAGAGGCTGGGATGGGCCGTGTCGGGGCAGTCCGCCTGGAGGAAGTCGTAGGAGTCGTTGTCCCACACGACCCGGCCGTCCACCGTTCTGATCACTGCGGGGGTGAGCTTGGCGATGAACCCGCGGTCCGCGTCGTCGAAGTCACCCCGGTCGTGAAATGGAAGGTCTGCCATGCCTAGCCGACTTCCCCATAATCCGGGCAAATAGCTCAATAGACGCTCAAATAGGATGAATCTCCAGCAAGGCCATCCCCTCTGCGCTCTGGGGCGGATGTGGTTGGCTGGTCGGGTGGAAGCGTGCGTGTTCGACCTCGACGGTGTGCTGGTGGACTCCGAGCCGGTCTGGGAGGAGGTACGCCGGGCGTTCGTCGCCGACCACGGCGGCACGTGGCAGCCTGACACTCAGTCCAGGCTCATGGGCATGAGCACCGCCGAGTGGGCGGCGTACCTGCACGAGCTGGGGGTGGGCCTGGCGCCCGCCGACATCGCGCGCGGCGTGGTCGAGCAGATGGCGGCCCGCTACCGCCACGGGGTGCCGCTGATGCCGGGGGCGGTGGAGGCCGTGCAGCGCCTGTCGGAGCAGGTCACGCTGGGGCTGGCCAGCTCGTCCCCGCGCCGGTTGATCGACGTGGTGCTCGACGGGGCCGGGCTGACGCGGTGCTTCGCGGCCACCGTCTCCACCGAGGAGGTGGCGCGCGGCAAGCCCGCGCCCGACGGCTACCTGGAGGCGGCCCGGCGGATGGGAATCAGTCCGCGCGGCTGCGTGGCGGTCGAGGACTCCAGCAACGGGCTGCGCTCGGCGTACGCGGCGGGCATGCGCGTGATCGCCGTACCGCATCCGCGCTACCCGCCCGCGCCCGACGCCCTCGCCCTGGCCTGGCAGGTGCTGCCCGGCCTCGACGCGCTCACCCCGGAGACGCTCTCATGAACCCTTGTGCCAGCGGGGCCGACGACCCGCACCGGGGGTCGCTCTCGGAGAAAGTCGGCCCTGGTGGCTACGATTTGGGAATCGTGCGAGACATCACGGTTTTCAGCGGCAGTGCTCATCCCGACCTGGCTGAGGAGATCTGCGCCCACCTGGGCACCCCACTACACCCCGTCCGGCTCAACCGCTTCGCCAACGACGTGCTCGAAGTACAGCTCCAGGCCAACTGCCGTGAGCGCGACGTCTTCCTCATCCAGCCGCTCGTCCCGCCCGTGCAGGAGCACCTCGTCGAGTTGCTGCTGATGCTCGACGCCGCCCGCGGCGCCTCCGCGGCCCGCACGACCGTGGTGATCCCCCACTATGCCTACGCCCGCAGCGACAAGAAGGACGCCCCGCGCATCTCGATCGGGGCGCGGCTGGTGGCCGACCTGATGGTGGCCGCGGGCGCGAGCCGGGTGCTGGCGATGACGCTGCACTCGCCGCAGGTCCACGGCTTCTTCAGCGTGCCCGTCGACCACCTGCACGCGCTGCGTGAGCTGGCCGCCCACTTCCAGCGCTACGACCTGTCGAACACGGTCGTTGTCTCCCCCGACCTCGGCAACGCCAAGGAGGCCGCGCACTTCGCCCGGCTGCTCGGCACCGACGTCGCGATGGGCGCCAAGCAGCGCTTCAGCGACGACCGGGTGGTGATCAGCTCGGTGATCGGCGACGTGGCGGACAAAGACGTGATCGTCCTCGACGACGAGATCGCCAAGGGCAGCACGGTGATCGAGCTGCTCGATCGGCTTCGTGAGCGCCGGGTCAGGTCCGTACGCGTGGCCTGCACGCACGGCCTGTTCGCCGGCGGGGCGATCGAGCGGCTGAGCGCGCTACCCGAGGTCGAGGAGATCGTCTGCACCAACACCGTGCCGCCGCCCAAGCCCAGCGACAAGCTGACCGTGCTGTCGATCGCGCCCGCCCTGGCCGAGGCCATGCGGCGCATCCACGACGGCGAGTCGGTGAGTGCACTGTTCAGCACCCCCTGACACCCGGCGCCCGGCGCCCACCTCGCGCGACCTTCCATGACCGCCGCGAATCGATCATAGTTGCGTGCATGCACGCAGCGACGGAACGCCTGCTGAAGGACTTTCTCGACAGCGTCGGACCGGCCGTACCCCTGGTCGCGCTCTGGGCCCACGGTTCGCTCGCGACCGGCGACTACCAGCCGGAACGCAGCGACCTGGACCTGATCGCGGTGCTCGACTCCCCCGCGACGATGGACCACTGGCGGCGGATCAAGGCCGTGCACAGGAGGCTGCGGCTACCACCGGCGGAGCTGCTGCACTGCTCCTACATGGCCAGGCAGGAGCTGGACGACCTCGCGGGCGAGCACATCACGTGGGCGCACGGGCGCATCTTCCGCCGTCCGGTCACCGCGGTCACGCGTCGCGAGCTGCACGAGGGGGCCCGGGTGCTGTACGGGCCTCCGCCGGCCGAGCTGCTGCCGCCCGTGTCGGACGAGGAGCTGGCCCGGTTCATCCGTACGGACCTGCGTGACTACTGGCTGGTCAAGGCCCAGGCGCGGCGGCGCTGGTTACAGGACATCTGGGTGGACCTGGGCATGATGACGGTCGCCAGGGCCACGGTGACCCTGCGGGAGGGACGGCTGATCAGCAAGCTGGAGTCGCTGGACGTCCTGGCCGAGCTGGGCGCCCCGGAGACGGTCGTGGCCGACATCCGCGCCCGCCGCTACGGCACCCCGCCCCCGGTGCTGAGCCGGTTCAGGAGGGGGCGCCTGGCGCGTGCCTTCGTGAGGTCCGCCATCAGACGCGCCCTCGCCTGAGCCCCGTCAATGCGCGGGGGCCGCCTACCATCCCCCGTCTCACCAGCCAGGATGGCAATGCGCGGCTGGATTGTTAGGTGCATAGTGTTAGCGCCAACCTAAACCCGGGAGAGGGCAGCAAATGGGGGAAAGCAGGCAGTCCTATCTGGTGGCCGCGGCCTCGGCGGTGTCGCTCCTGAACGACCCGGCCGTGGCGGCGTCGTGGGACAAGCCGAGCGCGCTGATGGAGTTCAGCGTCGCGGGACTGGCCGGACACCTGGCTCACCAGCTCGTTAGAGCCGCCGACGTGCTCCCGCCCGCCGCGCCCGACGGGCCCGCCCAGGAGCCGATCGCGCTCATCGAGCACTTCTCGCGCTCGCCGTGGGTGCAGGCCGGGCTCGACCACGAGAGCAACCTGAGCATCCGGCGCGGTGGTGAGACGGCCGCGGCGGCCGGGCCCGCGGTGCTGGTCGAGCGGGCCCAGGCGCTGCTGGAGATGCTGAGCGCCGCGCTGCCCGCCGAGCCCGCGGACCGGGTCGTGTTCCTGCCGTGGTCGGGCTGGTCGCTGCGGCTGGACGACTTCCTGCTGACCAGGCTCGTGGAGCTGGTCGTACACTCCGACGACCTGGCGGCCAGCGTCGGCGTGGAGACCCCGGCCCTGCCCGACTCGGTCATCGTACCGGTGGTCGAACTGCTGGCCCGGCTCGCCGTACACCGCCACGGCCCGACGGCCGTCATCCGCACACTGAGCCGCGCCGAACGCGCCCCGGCCACCATCAGCGCCTTCTGACCTCCGCCCCCGAGGCGCCCAGATCACGGAAAGGCGACGCGCGAGTCAGTGCGGCGCCCCCCGCAGGAGGGGCGCACTCGGTCGGGCCGGGACGTCCGTGAGGCCGCCCTGGCTCACTGCTGGGGCTGGGAGACGATCAGGCGTAGGGCGGCGACGACCTCGCTGCCCGACAGCGCGCTGTCGGGGTCGAGCAGCCACTGCGACAGGAAACCGGTCAGCATGGCCTGGTAGACCGTGCCCGTGAGCCGCTCGCGCTCCGGGTCGGCGCCCTGCTCGACCCCCTCGAACAGCTCCGCCAGCCCCGCCCGCGCCTCCTTGATGGCGCGTACGAGCTGCTCGCGCACCTCCGGCACGTGGTCGATCTGCCCGAGCAGCTCGAACTGCGTCACCCACAGCGGACGCAGCCGCGCGAACGACTCGACCACCCGGTCCCACGCCGCCTCGAACCGCTCCAGCGGCGCCGCGCCCGCCCTGACGTCGGCGGCCAGGGTCGCCGCCAGCTCGTCGCCCCACTCCTGCATCGCCTCGAAGAGCGCCTCGTTCATCAGCGCCTCCTTCGAGCCGAAGTGGTAGCCGATGCCCGCCAGGCTCACCCCGGAGGCGGTGGCGATGTCGCGGGCCGTCGTGCGCGAGTAACCCTTCTCGATCAGGCACCGCTTCGCCCCGGCCAGCAGATCTTCCCTGTTTCCCATGCCCAGAGGCTAGCACATTCGTCCTAGACAAGCGTCTGAGACAGTTGTACCGTCAGGGTCATGAAGAACATCCTCATCTCCGGCGCGAGCATCGCCGGCACGGCGACGGCGTACTGGCTGCGGCGGCACGGCTTCAAGGTGACCGTCGTCGAGCGGGCCCCCGCGATCCGCGAGGGCGGCTACAAGGTGGACATCCGGGGCGCGGCCCTCCGGGTCGTCGAGCGCATGGGGCTGCTGGACGCCGTACGGGCCAGGAGCACCGGCATGCGCGTGGCCACCTACTACGACGGCAGCGGCCGACCCGTGGCCGCCATGGACGCCGACCTGTTCGGCGGGCGCACGGACGACGACGTCGAGATCATGCGCGGCGACCTCAACGCCCTGCTGTACGACCTGACCCGCGACGACGTCGAGTACGTCTTCGGCGACTCCATCACCGGCATCGCCGACGACGGCACGGTGACGTTCGAGCACTTGGGGCCGCGCCGGTTCGACCTGGTCGTCGGGGCCGACGGCGCGCACTCCAACACCCGGCGGATCGCGTTCGGCGAGGAGTCGCGGTTCGCCCGCTACCTGGGCTGCTACATCTCGATCTGCACCGTGCCCAACACGCTGGGCCTCGACCGCGCGGAGGCCGTGCACCCGGCCGTCGGCCGCACCGCGAACGTCTACAGCACGCGCCAGGACACCGCCGCCAAGGCCCTGTTCATGTGGTCGTCACCGCCGCTGGGCCACGACCACCGGGACGTGGCCCAGCAGAAGGAACTCCTGGCACGGGCCATGGACGGGGCCGGCTGGCAGGTCCCCGCGCTGCTGGAGGCGGTGCGCGGGGCCGGGGACCTCTACTTCGACTCGGTCACCCAGATCCACATGGACCGCTGGTCGACCGGCCGCGTCGTGCTGGTGGGCGACGCGGGCTACTGCGCCTCGCCGGCCTCGGGACAGGGCACGAGCCTGGCGCTGGTGGGCGCGTACGTGCTGGCGGGCGAACTGGCCACGGGCGGCGGCACGGAGGAGTACGAGCGCGTCCTGCGCCCGTTCGTGACGGCCAACCAGGCGCTGGGGCCCGCCAACCTCAAGGGCATGGTGATCGGGTCACGGGTGGCGCTGTGGTTCCAGCTCACGATGTTGCGGCTGATGCCACGCCTACCCGGCCGCGAGCGCATGGTGGAGCGGATCGCCGGCCCGATCGCCCGCGCGGCGAACGCCGTCTCGCTCAGGGACTACCCGGCCGCGGAGGACGTCGCCGCCTGCCGCGAGTGATCGGTGACCTCGGGGTAGTCCTTGACGGGCGTGCGCCTCCCCAGCAGGTGGCGGTCGAGGAAGCTCGCCAGGTGGGCGCGGGTGATCTCCAGTGCCCGGGTGCCGTCGAGCTCCTGCGAGGGGATGCCCAGCGGCTTCCTGAGCACCGCGTAGTCGACGAACGCCGAGTGGTCGGCCCCTGTCACCGTGAGCCACCGCTTCTGGCCCGTCAGGCTGGGCCACGCCTTGCTCCACGACTGGTCCGCGCCCTCCGGCGTGTGCAGCGGGGCAGCCCCGCCGCCGCCCGCATCCTGGCCGAACCGCAGCCGAAGCCGGCCAAGGTGATCATGCTGACCACGTTCGACCTCGACGAGTACGTGCACCGGGCCCTGCGCCTGGGCGCGGTCGGCTTCCTGCTGAAGGACACCCGCCACGCGAGCTGACCGCAGCGGTCCGTACGGTCGCGGGCGGCCAGGCCATGCTCTCCCCCTCGGTCACCAAACGGCTGATCGCCTCCTACGCCGAGCGCGTCCCCTCCCGCGCCGAGGCCGCCCGCAGGCAGCTCGCCGGGCTCACCGGCCGGGAGGAGGACGTGATCAGGGCACTGGCCCGCGGCCTGTCCAACGCCGAGATCGGCCGCGAGCTGCGCCTGACAGAGGCCACGGTGAAGGCCCACGTCAGCCGCGTGCTGGCCAAGCTGGGCCTGGCCAACCGGGTCCAGGCCGCCATCCTGGTCCACGACGCCGAACTCGGCTAGGTCAGGAGGTCAGCCCGGCGTAGTGGCAGGCCGCCTGCGCCTCGGGCACGGCCGGCAGGATGTCCAGCGGCTCCGTACGGCACCGCCCGTCCACCTCGGCGTCGGCCGCCAGCCCCGAGGCGAGCACCTGGCACCGGGCGTGGAAGCGGCACCCGCCGGGAATCCTGGTCGGGTCCGGCGGCTCGCCGGTCAGCACCACCCGCTCGGGCGACTCGGGCAGCACCGACATCAGCGCCTGCGTGTACGGGTGCCGCGGCGCGGTGAGCACCTGCTCCACGGGCCCCGACTCCACGATCCTGCCCAGGTACATCACGGCCACCCGGTCGGCGATGTTCCAGGCCAGGCCGAGGTCGTGGGTGACGACCAGCGCAGACAGCCCCAGCTCGTCGCGGAGCCTGAGCAGCAGGGCCAGGATCTCGCCGCGTACGGAGGCGTCCAGCGAGGCCACCGGCTCGTCGGCGATCAGCACCTTCGGGTCCAGCGCGAGCGCGCCCGCGATCACCACCCGCTGCCGCTGCCCGCCCGACAGCTCGTGCGGGTAGCGCAGAAAGAACCGGTCGGGCGGTCGCAGCCCCGCCCTGGCCAGGGCCGTGGCCACGACCTCGCGCTCGTCGGGCAGCCCGTGGATGCGCGGGCCCTCGGCGACGGCCTCGTACACGGTGTGCCGGGGGTTGAGCGAGCCGGTCGGGTCCTGGAGGACGAGCTGCACTTGCCGCCGGTACGCCTTGAGCGCCTTGGAGGTGTAGCTCAGGGCGGCGCCGCCGTAGCGGACCTCGCCGGAGGTGGGCCGTTCGAGGCCGAGCAGGGTGCGGGCGAGCGTGGTCTTGCCGCAGCCCGACTCGCCGACGAGGGCCACGATCTCGCCCTCGCCTATGGCCAGGTTGACGCCGTCGACCGCGCGGGCGCGGCGGCCCCGCGAGGAGAACTCCACGTGCAGGTCGCGGGCCTCCAGCAGGGCCGGGCGGGTGGTCGAGACCGCCTCCTCGGCGGTGCGCGTCTCGGTCATGAGACCTCCTCCTCGGCCCTGACATGCACGCAGGCGGCCGTACGGTCCTGCCCGGCCGGCCACAGCTCCACGTCCAGGCTCGCGCATCCGTCCAGCGCGACCGGGCAGCGGGGGTGGAACGCGCAGCCGCCGGGAAGCTGCATCGGGTCGGGCGGGTCGCCGCCCAGCCCCTTGGGCGCCATGCGCGAGGCCGGGTCGCCGACCGTGGGGAAGGCGGCCGCCAGCGCCCGGCTGTAGGGGTGGCGGGCGTCGTGGAACACCTCGCCTGACGGGCCGTGCTCGACGACGCGGCCTGCGTACATGACGGCGAGCCGGTCGCAGACGTCGGCCAGCACCGACAGGTCGTGCGAGATCATGATCAGGGAGATGCCGTGCTCGGCGACCAGGTCCTTGATCAGGGTCAGCACCTGGGCCTGCACCATCACGTCGAGCGCGGTGGTCGGCTCGTCGGCGATGATCAGCCGGGGCGAGCAGGCCAGCGCCATCGCGATCATCACGCGCTGCCGCTGCCCGCCGGACAGCTCGTGCGGGTAACTGCGGGCCCGCCAGGCGGGCAGGCCGACCTGTTCGAGCAGTTCGGCCACGCGCCTGCGGGCCCCCTCAGGCTTGGCCAGGCCGTGGACGAGCAGCGGCTCGGCGATCTGGTCGCCGATCCTGCGTACGGGGTTGAGGCCGTGCTGGGCCCCCTGGAAGACGATGGACGCCTCGGCCCACCGTACGGCGCGTATGCGGCCCCACTTCATGGTGAGCACGTCGTCGCCGTCGAGCAGGATCCGGCCGCCGACGCGCGCGTCCCGGGGCAGGAGCCGGAGCAGCGCCATGGCCAGCGTCGACTTGCCGGATCCCGACTCGCCGGCGACTCCGAGTGCCGCTCCGGAGTCCAGCGTCAGCGACACCCCGCGTACGGCGGGCACCTCGCCCGAGGCGATGCGGTACGTCACCGACACGTCGTCAAGTTCGAGCAGGCTCACGCGGCCCTCCTCAGCCGGGGGTTGAGCACGGCCTCCAGAGCCCTTCCCACCAGGGTGAACGCCATGACGACGACGAGAATGGCCAGGCCGGGGATGAGGATGTACCACCAGGCGCCCTGGGTGGCGGCGCCGAAGTCGTAGGAGGCCCGCAACATGGTGCCCCACGACGTCTTGTTGGAACTGGCGCCGAGGAAGGCCAGGGTCGACTCGGTGACGATCGCGCTGGCCACCTCCAGCGTGGTGCTGGCCAGCAGCAGCGGCGCCACGTTCGGCAGCACGTGCCTGGTGGTGATGTGCCAGTGGCCGCCGCCGAGCGCCCTGGAGCGCTCGATGTACGGCCGGGCCTCCACGGCCAGCGTCTGCGCCCTGATCAGCCGGGCGGTGGACGGCCAGGTGGTGATGCCGATGGCCACGATGATGGTGAACGTGCTGCCGCCCAGGATGGCCGCCAGCACCAGCGCCGTCACCAGCGACGGCAGCACCAGGAACCAGTCGGTCACGCGCATCAGCGCGCCGCCCACCCAGCCGCGGAAGTGCCCGGCGGTGATCCCGACGAGCAGCCCGATCACGATGCTGAGCAGCGCCGCGAGGAAGCCGATGAGCAGCGACGTCCGCGAGCCCCACCAGACCATCAGCAGGATCGACCGGCCGGACTCGTCGGTGCCGAACGGCTCGGAAAGGCTGGGCGCGGCCCAGCGCTCCCCCGTGCCCTCCACGACGCTGGTCACACTGTCGTCGATGAACAGCGGCGCGACCAGCGCGAGCACGACCGCGACGACGAGCACGACCAGCCCGGCGACGCCGGCCCGATGGCCGCGGAACTCGGTCCAGAACCGGCCCACGGCCTGCCGCCTGCGGGCCGTGGCGACCCCCGTCATGCGGACCTCACTCTCGGGTCGAGCAGGTGGTAGACCACGTCGGCCAGCGTGTTCATGACGATCACGGCCACGGTGATCAGCAGGAACGTGCCCTGCATGAGGGTGAAGTCGGGCACCCTGACCGCCTCGTAGAAGAGCTGGCCGAGGCCCGGCCAGGTGAAGATCGTCTCCACGGTGACCGCCCCGCCGACGACGAAGCCGATGCGCATGAACACCAGCGTCACCGTCGGCAGCAGCGCGTTGGGCACCGCGTGGCGGCGGCGTACGTCGTCGTCGCGCAGCCCCTTGGCCCTGGCCACGGTGACGTAGTCCTGGCTGACCTCCTCCAGCAGCGACGACCGCATGACCAGCAGGTACTGCGCGTACACCACGGCCACCAGGGTCAGGCAGGGCAGCACCATGTGGGAGGCCACGTCCAGCACGTACGCGAACCCGTCGGGCGCGTCCACGCTCTCGATGCCACGGAACGGGAACAGGCCGGGGATCGGCCCGATGCCCACGCCGAACACCATCATCAGCAGCAGCCCGAGCCAGAACGTCGGCACCGACCACAGCAGCAGCGACGCGCCGGTGGAGACGCGGTCGAAGCGGCTGCCGTGCCGCCAGCCCGCCCGGGTGCCCTGCCAGATGCCCAGGCTGACCGCGATGGCCAGCCCGGTCCCGGCGAGCAGCAGGGTCGGGCCGAGGCGTTCGCCGATCAGGTCGAGCACGGGGCGCTTGTACTCGTACGAGGTGCCCAGGTCGAGCCGGAGCGTGTCGCCCACGAAGTCGACGAACTGGTCGATCAGCGGCTTGTCCAGGCCGAGCCGCCGCCGTTCCAGGTCGAGCTGGGCCGGGGTCATGTTGCGGCCCTGGGCCAGGTTGCGCACGGGGTCGCCGGGCAACAGCCGGAACACGAAGAACGTGCCGACGATCACCATGGCGATGCTGAACAGCGCCCCACCGGCCTTCGACAACGCGTATCGCAGCGTGCCGCGGTGGGCGGGGCGCTCGTCACCAGGGCCCGCCGCCTGGACGGCGGGCTCTGCTGCTTTCAGCGGAGTGGTCATCCGCGTGCTTCTCGCGCTGTCGTCATTCGCGCTCGTCGGCGGTGCTCTTGCGCCGCCTGCTCAGGAGGAACACCGCGAGCCCGATGACCACCACGCCGCCGACGATCCCGACGATGAGGCCGGTGTTGGAGCCGCCCTCGGCGCTGCCGCCGCCGGAGGAGGCCGCCACGGCCTTGGCGTCCACGGTGTAGAACGGCCAGTAGCCGCTGCCGCCGTACAGGAGGCCCTTGTCCTCGGGGATCGGGGTGATGCTGGTGATCCGGTCCTTGCGGTAGCCCTCGAGGTCGTTGGTGTAGTAGATCGCGATGACGGGAGCGTCGGTGTAGAGCCGCTCCTGCATCTTCTTGAGGATCTCGATGCGCTTGGGCCGGTCGAGCTCCTTCTGCTGGTCCTTGTAGAGCTGCTCGAAGGTGTCGTCGCAGTAGAAGGACTCGGTGCCGCCGCCCTCGCCGGTCGGCGCGGGCCTGCGGCTGCACAGGTGCGTGGCCAGCACCTCTTCCGGGTCGGGGTTGACCGACCAGCCGCTGATCGCGATGTCGAACAGGCCGGTGACGCCGGTCTCCTCGGTGAACTTGCTGGAGTCGAGCTTCTTGGTGGTCAGCGTGATGCCGATCTCCTTGAAGAAGCCCGTCAGGTACTCGGCGAGCTTGTCCTCGATCGGGGTGTCGGTGTGGATGCTGAAGCGGAACTCCAGCTTGCGGTCACCGTCGGGCATCGTACGGACGCCGTCGGAGCCCTTCTTGTAACCGGCGTCGTCGAGGATCTGGTTGGCCTTGGCCGGGTCGAAGGCGACCTTGGCGTCGCCGGTGGCCTCCCAGAAGAAGTCCTTGTACAGCGGCGGCACGATCGAGCCGTCGGCGGGCTTGGCCAGGCCCTCCTGCACCTCGTCGACCAGCTTCTGCTTGTCGATGGCGTAGTGGAGCGCCTGGCGCACCTTCGGGTCCTTCAGCGCCGGGTGCCCGTCGCCGACGGGCTTGTCGTCGCTGGTGGTGGCGCCGTGGTTGATCTGCAGGTACGCCGCGCGCCGGCCCTGGGTGTTCCACGCCTCGATGTTCGGGTCGTTCTGGATGGCCTGGAACTCCGGCGGGTTCAGCCGGCCGATGAGGTCGATGTCACCGGTCTTCAGCCCGGCGATGGCGGCCTGCGGGTTGTCGTAGAAGATGACCTGCAGCTCGTCGATCTTGGGCTTGCCGCGCCAGTAGTTCGGGTTGGCCTGCAGCTTGACGTACTGGTCCTTCTTGTGCTCGATCGCGATGTACGGGCCGCTGCTGACCGACGGGTACTTCTCGGCGTCGTAGTTGGCCATGTCGGTGACCGACTCCCAGACATGCTTGGGCATGATCGGGACCGGGTTCTCCAGCATGGACGCCTGCGGGGCCTTGAGCTTGATGACCAGGTCCTGGCCGTTGGCCGTGACGCTCTCGAAGTTCTCCACCGCCGGGCCGTTCGCGGTCTTGGCGGCCTCGTCGGTCATCATCTTGTTGAACGTCCAGGCCGCGTCCTCGGCCGTGACCGGCTGCCCGTCCGACCACTTGGCCGTACGGATCTTGAAGGTCCACGTGAGCCCGTCGGGCGACGTGGTCCACGACTCGGCCAGGTCGGGGCTGGGCTGGAGGGTCTTGGAGTCGGGGACCGTGAGGTAGCCGTACATCCAGCGGTGGATCGACGTCGAGACCAGGCGGACGGCGAGGAACGGGTTCATCGAGTCCATCGACTGCGTCGCACCCACGCGTACGATCTTCTTCCCCGCCGCCGGGTCTTGGGCGAGGGCCGCCGTGGCGCCCTGACCGGCCACTAATAGCGCGACGCCCAGCACTGCCAGGCGCGCGAACCATTTCCTCATGAGTGCCTCACCTTCAGGCGGGGGTTTCCTGTGTAGAGAAAGGCACACCATAGAGAGACCGCATGTCAACGAGTGACGGAAAATTGTTTCAGTCTCGTTTCCTTTCGCGGTGTAAATTTTCAGCCCGCTTGACCCCGGCATGGGCCGGCCCGTCGGCCGGGCCGGCCCACGGCCTCTAGTGGCAGCCGCCGCTGCCGCAGCACGAGCCGCCCGCCTGGGGAAGCAGGTCGACCTTGCCCGCCAGCTCGTATCCGGCCTCCACCACCGCGGCGTCGATCAACGCGACGTCGAGCGGTGTCTCGCTCGTCACCGTCACGGCTCCCGCCGCCAGGTCGATCTCGACCCCGCTCACCCCGGCGACCTTACCCACCTCGGCGGTCACCGCGCTGACGCAGTGGCCACAGGTCATGCCCTCGACCTGGTACGTGGCGACAGTCATGGGCCAACTCCTCACTCTCGGCTCTGGACGGCACTATATACCCCCTAGGGGTAAAAGCGCATACATCCCCCCGCACAGGAAAGGGGGAACCAGACAAGCACCACGAGATGAGAACCCGCAGCACAAGGGGGGAATCGACATGCTGGACGGCAAGACCATCGCCTTCCTGGTCGCTCCCGAGGGAGTCGAGCAGGTCGAGCTGACCGAACCGTGGAAGGCGGTCAAGCAGGCGGGCGGCACACCCAGGCTCGTCTCGACCGCCCCCGGCCAGATCCGGGCGTTCGACCACCTGGACAGGGCCGACACCTTCGCCGTGGACGCCACGGTGGACGACGTGGACGTGGCCTCGTTCGACGGTCTCGTCCTGCCCGGGGGCGTGGCGAACCCCGACATCCTGCGTACGGCGCCGCAGGCCGTACGGTTCGCCCGCGCCTTCTTCGACACGGGCAAGCCGGTGGCCGCCATCTGCCACGCGCCGTGGACGCTGATCGAGGCGGACGTCGTACGCGGCCGCACGCTCACGTCGTGGCCCAGCCTGCAGACCGACCTGCGCAACGCCGGGGCCACCTGGGTCGACCGGGAGGTCGTGGTGTGCGACGAAGGCCCGAACACGCTGGTGACCAGCAGGAAGCCGGACGACCTGAAGGCGTTCTGCCAGGCCGCCACCGACGCGTTCGGCGGCGGGTGAGCCTCCGAGGTGGTCTCCTTCCGGCAGGCGGAGGAGGCCACCGACGGAGCTGACGAGATCGAAACCGTTCTGTAACGCCTTGTCACCTGGGGAGAAATGGTCTAGACGTAGACCAAAAGGAGCGTCCTCCGCGCCCCCCAGGGAGACCCTCAATGACCACTGAAGAGGATTCCAGGCGACTCGCCGAGCTCGGCTACAAGCAGGAGCTGGCCCGCACCTGGAGCGGTTTCTCGAACTTCGCCATCTCCTTCTCGATCATCTCCATCCTCGCCGGCTGCTTCACGACGTTCGGACAAGCCTGGAACAACGGCGGTCCCATCGCCATCTCCTGGGGCTGGCCGCTGATCTCCCTGTTCATCCTGATCATCGGGTTCTGCATGTCGGAGCTGGTGTCGGCGTACCCGACGGCGGGCGGCATCTACTGGTGGGCCGCCAAGCTGGGCAAGCCGATCCACGGCTGGTTCACCGGCTGGCTCAACCTGGTCGGCCTCATCGCCGTGACCGCGTCGGTCGACTACGGCTGCGCGACCTTCCTCAACATCACCCTCAACCGGCTGACCGGCGGGGCCTGGGCGGGCACGCTCTCGCAGGCGTTCCTGCTGTTCGTGATCATCCTGGTGCTGCACGCCCTGATCAACATCTACAGCCACCGGCTGATCGCGCTGCTGCAGAACGTCTCGGTCTGGTGGCACGTGGCCGGGGCCGCGATCGTGGTCGCGATCCTGGTCTTCGCCCCGGAGAGCCACCAGTCGGCGAGCTTCGTCTTCACCGGCACGAACAACAACTCGGGCTTCGGCGCCGGCTCCGACGGCCTGCCCTTCTGGCTGTACGTGCTGCCGCTCGGCTTCCTGCTCACCCAGTACACGATCACCGGGTTCGACGCCTGCGCGCACGTCTCGGAGGAGACCCAGGGCGCGGCCAGGAGCGCGGCGCGCGGCCTGTGGCAGTCGATCTTCTACTCGGCCATCGGCGGGTGGATCCTGCTGCTGTCGTTCCTGTTCGCCGCCACCAACGTGGACGAGCTGAACAAACAGGCCGGTTTCGTCGGCGCCATCTTCGAGACCGCGCTGTCCTCGCCGCTGGCCACCGCGATCTTCGCGATCTCCACGATCGGGCAGTTCTTCTGCGGGATGAGCTGCGTGACGTCGATGTCGCGGATGACGTACGCGTTCTCGCGCGACGGGGCGGTGCCCGGCTGGCGGCTGTGGTCGCGGGTGGACCGCAACCGCACCCCGGTCAACGCGATCATCGCGGGCTGCGCCGTGGCCGCGCTGATCACCCTGCCCGCGCTCTACGCACCTCCTGGGCTGACCACGCCGGTCGCGTTCTACGCGGTGGTGTCGATCGCGGTCATCGGCCTCTACCTGGCCTTCCTCATCCCGATCTGGCTCCGGCTGCGCATGGGCGACGCCTTCAAGCCGGGCCCGTGGACGCTCGGCGGGAAGTACAAGGCGCTGTGCTGGATCGCGTGCGTCGAGATCGTGATCGTGTCGATCTACTTCGTCATGCCGTTCTCACCGGCGGGCGTGCCCGGCAACGCGGACTTCACCTGGACGTCGGTCAACTACGCGCCCATCGCCGTGGGGGTGGTGCTGGTCGGGATCGCGCTGTGGTGGGCGCTGTCGGCCCGCCACTGGTTCACGGGCCCGCGCCGCACGATCGACGGCGCGGTCGACGATGTGCCCGTCGCGTGAGCGTGAAAGGGGGTACGGGCCCCGGCGCGCGGGGCCCGTACCCGGGACCTAGCGCGGGGCCGTCGCGGCCGGAGCGGACCAGTTGAGCCCGTCCGCCGGCCACGCCGGCTGCCGCTTGAGCGTGTTCTCCGGCAGGAGGGTGCCCACGGCGCAGCGGGTGCCGTGCGGCGGCACCTTCAACGAGATCAGGTACTCGTCGATGATGTCCGTCTGGCACTTGTCCTTGCCGTAGATGCGGTGCCCCCAGCCCTCGTACGTGAGCAGCACCGCCTTGGGGCCGAGCTGCCGGGCGGCGTTGGCCGACCAGATCCACGGGGTGGCGGGGTCGTGCAGCGAGTTGCCCAGCAGGATCGGGGCACTGCCCGTGTACCGCAGCTTGTGCGGCCGGTTCGTGCTCGGGTAGTTCATGCAGATCGGCAGGTCATCGGTCGGGTACGGGTGGTAGCGCGTGTCCGGGGCCAGCTTGTTGGACAGGCGCATCAGCTCCGCGTACTCCGCGTAGTTCCGTACCTGGAGGGTGTAGTCCTGGCAGAGGATCGTGGTCGGCAGCCACGCCACGTCGCCCTGCACCGGCCCCCTGCCGGGCAGCGGAGGCACCCACGACGGCGGCGGGCCGCCGTTCAGCCAGTTGATCGTCTCGCTCAGCGTGCGCCAGTCGGGCCCCTCGTTGCCCAGCGCGGCGTTGTAGATGACCTGCAGCTCGGTCATCGTCTGGCCCGTGCTCGGGTACTTCAGCTCGCCGCGCCGCGCCTTCTCCCGCAGGTCCTTCCAGATCGCGCGGATGTCCTGCCCGTGCAGGACGCAGCTCGGTTCCTGGTCGCACCAGCCGACGAACTGGTCGAACGCGTCCTCCACGGCGAGCGCCTCGGTGGCGAAGAAGCCCTTCACGTCCAGGCTGTGGTCCATGTTGCTGTCGAGCGCGAGTGCCCGGATCCGGGCCGGGAACAGCTCGGCGTACATCTGGCCGATCAGGGTGCCGTACGAGATCCCGTAGAAGGTGAGCTTGTCGTCGCCGAGGGCGGCGCGCAGGGCGTCCACGTCACGCGCGACGTCGACCGAGTCGACGTGGTCGTAGACGGGGCCGGTACGCGCCCGGCAGTCGGCGTGCAGCCGCTTGGTGAAGGCGTTCCAGGCGTCGTAGTCGGCCTGGCTCGCCATGACGGTGTGCGGCATCTGGTTGTAGACGGACGCCGAGCAGATCACCGGGTTGCTGCGGCCCACGCCCCGCGGGTCGAAGCCCACGATGTCGAAGCGCCGCTGGAGCTCCTCGGTGTACGAACCAGGAGCGCCGTAGACGGCCTCCACCCCCGAGCCGCCGGGTCCACCGGGGTTGATCACCAGTGACCCGACCCGGGCCGCGGGGTCGGTGGCCTTGCGCCGGGCGACCGCGATCTCGATGGTCGGGCCGTCGGGCTCGGCCCAGTCGACCGGGACGGTCAGCTTGCCGCACTCGGCGGCGGGCTCCTCCGCGCAGGGCGCCCAGGCGATGGCGGCCGACTCGGTTGCCGCGTCGGCCGTCGATACGGGTAACAGCGTCGTCAGCGCCACGGAAGCGGCGGCGAACAAGGAAAGTCCTCTTCGCACAATGCTCCAATCTTCCATCGATTCCCCCCGTCGGGGCGTGCGATCAAAGCGGATCATCGCGCATTTGCTGTTATGGGTGGGGGAGAAATGACAATTTTCCACCTCTGGGAATGACAAAACCAGTGGAAAAGTGCACGAAACCGCCGTTCAAGGCGTTTCCCACGAAGGGCGGTCGGGCGTTTCCGCGCGGATGTTTCGACGCGGCCGACGCCGATCGTTCAGTGCGCCTCGAACGCCTCCGCCACGGCCAGGCGAACCCCGTCGACAGCGGCGGAGCCCGTCTCGCGCCTGAGCGAGGTCATGTCGACGTCGGGCATCCCGCAGGCCACGGCCCAGCCCCAGGGCGTCAGGTCGCCGTCGACGTTGAGCGCGAACCCGTGGCTCGTCACGCCCCGGCTCTGCCGCATGCCGATCGAGATGATCTTCCGCCCGGTCTCGGCCGTCCAGACCCCGGTCAGCAGCTCCGACCCCGGGGGCGTGTCGCGGCGCTCGGCGGGCACTCCCAGCTTGCCCAGCGCCTCCACCAGCCGCAGCTCCACCTCGCGTACGTAGTCGACGATGCCCTCGCCCTCGTCCAGCTTGACGACGAGGTAGCCGACGAGCTGGCCGGGCCCGTGATAGGTGAGCTGGCCGCCGCGGCCGGTCTCGACGACCGGGATGCCGTGCGCGGGGTCGGGCAGGTGGGCGACGGGGGTGCGGCGCCCGACCGTGTAGACGGACGGGTGGCTGAGCAGCCAGAGCGTGTCCGGCCGCGCGTCCTGTTGGCGCTGCCCGACCAGGTCGGTCATGCGCTCCATCGCCTCGTCGTAGTCGACCAGCTCATCCTGGATGAGCGTCAGCGGCCTCGCCCTCATGCTTCGAGGATATGCCCCGGTCTCAGTAGGTGGAGACCTCGATGAGGTTCCTGTCGGGATCGCGGAAGTAGACCGACGTGATCGGGCCCTGCGCGCCCGTACGCGAGACAGGGCCCTCCTCGACCGGGACGCCACACGCCTCCAGGTGCCGCAGGACCTCGTCGATCGGCACGGCGCTGATCAGGCACAGGTCGGCAGAGCCGGGCGTGGGCCGGGCCGCCTTGGGGTCGAACTCCCGCCCCTTCTCGTGCAGGTTGATCTTCTGCGAGCCGAAGCCGAGCGCGCGGCGACCGGCGCCGAACGTCACCGCTTCCATGCCCAGGACGCGGCCGTAGAAGTCGACGGTCTCCTCGACGTCGGCGACGGTGAGCACCAGGTGGTCGAGGTGGTCGATGCGGATCACGCGGCCAGCCTACGCGCGGGTGAACCGTCCGCCGGCGAATGACGTCTTTAGCAGTGTGAAGCCTGTGCATCGGAGCGGCCCGGCCGCCGCCGCGGTCGTGGTGTGTGCCTCGGTCGTCCTGGCCGCGGGCGCGTGTGGCGGGACGCCGCAGGCGCCGAGCCCCGCGTCCTGCCCGCAGCACTGGGGGAGCGACAAGTTCGGCGACTGGGTGCCCGACACCTCCGGCGTCGAGGGCGCCGCCGACTCGCTCGTGCCCGGATCCCCGGTCGGCGCGCTGATCTGCGCCTATCCGGGCGAGAACGCGCAACCGGGCCACTTCCCGCTGGCCGGCTCGCGTACGCTGACCGGCCAGGCCACGGCGATGGCCCATGACCTCGGCTACCTCCCGGTCACCGCCGAGCGCGTCGACAGGGCGTGCACGCTGGTGGGCGGGAAGATGACGAACTACCTCGTCCGGTTCGCCTACCCGGACGGCCAGGCCCTGTGGGTGGGCACCGCCGAGGAGCCCAACTCCTGCGTGACGACCACCAACGGCACGGTCAACACCCCCTCGTACGTCGGGCCCAGCGTCTCCGCCGTCTACCGCACGGGGACCTGGCGGCTCGTCCAGCGGGACGACCCCTGCGGCCCGACACTCGGCAGGCGAGGTCAGAACGAGCAGATGGTGCCCGAGGGTCCGGTCAAGGTTCGCGTCTGCCGTCAGGTCCCGGTGGCGGGCTCGACCCCCCGCCCCGCCGCCGGGGCGGAGCACGGGGAGCAGGAGGCGCGCGACCTGGCCGAGGCGCTGAACTCGCTGGGCGCCGAACCCGGCGGGAACACCTGCCAAGGGCTGTCCGGTGCGCCACGCGAGATGTTCTACCTGCACTTCGGCTACGCGCAGGGGCCACCGGCGTGGGTACGGATCCAGCCCGGCTGCCGCCCCTCGGTGAACAACGGGTTGCTGGTGGGCGATCTGGCGGACGGCGTCCTCGATCGCGTCGTCCGGCTGGCGCCGCCGGGATGAGCGCGGCGCCACCGGAAATGACCGCCTACGCGGCCGTACGGTAGCCCTTCGGCTCTTCCGGGACGAGGATCCACATCACGACGTAGACCACCCAGAGCGGCCCCGGAATGAGCGAGAGCAGCAGCCAGAGGATACGGACGAGGGTAGGCGGCAGGCCCATCTTGTCGGCGAGACCGCCGCAGACGCCGGCCAGAATCCTGTGCTCTCGTGAGCGGTACATCTGTTCCTCCGTGTGGTGTTGCGACCTATCTCGACAACGGACGGAGTGCCCGACGCGCTCCTGTCAGGGACCCTGAGAAAACCCTGTCAGGGTCAGCCACTGATGTGCCATTCCCAAATGTCGGCTGGTCAGTCCCTCTCTGGGGTCCACGTGGATGAGCAGGAAATCTCGCAGCCCCTGACGCACCCTGAGATATTCCTCGTCCTCCGCCCACACCTGGTCGTCGAACCACACGAACGGCCGCCGCCCCGCGTACGCGGCCACGTGCGGCGTCTTGAACATCTCCCCGTGCTCACTGGGCTCGTCGGGGCTCATGTGGATGACCGGCAGCGAGGGCAGGCCGATCCTGGGAGCGATCCAGTCGTTGGCGTGGTGCTCCCAGGTGGTGGCCCAGACCAGCTCGGAGCCGGTGGCGAGGGCCAGCTCGATCAGGCGGTGGCCGTGGCGCGGGTTGAGGTGCACGGTGTAGACCTCGTTGCCGATCGTGCACCGGTATCTCCGGAAGTCCGCGGTAGGCCGTCCCATGGGGTTGAGCACGCCGTCCACGTCGATCAGGAGCAGCGGTTTCACCGAACGGCTCCGGCCTTGATCCCCTGCCGCGGGTGCGCGCCCCGGCCCGCGACCGCCCGGTGTTCCTGCGGGCTGATGCCGCGTACGCGCTTGAAGGCCGCGCTGAGCGCGAACGGGCTGCCGTACCCCACCCGCCTGGCCACCGAGCCGATCGTCGCCTCGGGCTCGCGCAGCAGGTCGGCGGCGAGGGTGAGACGCCAGTCGGTGAGGAAGGCCATCGGCGGTTCGCCGACCAGCTCGGTGAAGCGCCTGGCCAGCGAGGCCCTCGACACACCCACCTCCGTCGCCAGGGCGGCGACCGTCCACGGGCGGGCGGGGTTGTGCTGCATCAGGCGCATGGCCCGGCCGACGATGGGGTCGCTCATCGCGCGGTACCAGCCGGGCGCCTCGTGCGCGGCGAAGTGCGCCCGCAGCACCGCGATGAGCAGCAGGTCGAGCAGCCGGTCGAGGACGGCCTCCTGCCCCGGCTCGTCCTTGACGATCTCCGCGCCGAGCAGCGCGATGAGCGGCCCGCCCGGCCGCACGATCAGCCTGGGCAGCGCGTCGAGCAGCCGCCTGCTGACCTCGCCCTCCAGGCTGTACGTGCCGGTGAGCACCACGGTGGCGCCGTCGGGGTCGTTGCCCCACGACCGCACGCCCAGGTCCATCAACTCGTAGACGGGCTCGCCGTCGAGCGTGGTGCAGCGCTGGCCGGGGTGGACGACGACCTGCGGCGCGGTGGCGGGGTCGTCGGCCACCGTGTACGGCTCCGGCCCCCGCGCGATCGCCACCTGCCCCGGCTCCAGCCGTACGGGCTCGCCGTCGTCGAACATGATCCACGACTGTCCGCGCACCTGTGCCATCACCGACAGCGGGGCCCCGTCCTGGATGCGCAGCGACCAGGGCGGGTCCATGATCGAACGGAGGAGGAAGGCGCCGTGCGCGTGCGGCCCGTCGAGTAGCGCCGCGAGCTGGTCCATGGGTTAGACGATCGCATATGGGATTGCGCTTCTCAACCATGGAGAGTCTTATCGGTATGGGGACTTACTAGATACATGACGATTTTGGTACTCGGCGGGACCGGCAAGACCGGCCGTCGAATCGCTGACCGGCTCACCGCACGCGGCCTGCCCGTACGGATCGGGTCCCGCTCCGGCGTCCCCGCCTTCGACTGGCAGGACCGGACGACCTGGGGTCCGGCCCTCGACGGCGTCTCTGCCGTCTACCTCTCCTACTATCCCGACCTCGCGTTCCCGGGCGCGTACGACGACGTCAAGGCCTTCACGGAGGTCGCCGTGTCGACCGGGGTGCGGCGGCTGGTGCTGCTGTCCGGCCGGGGCGAGCCGGAGGCGCAGGCCAGCGAGCGCACCGTGCAAGGGTCGGGCGCCGAGTGGACGGTGCTGCGCTGCAGTTGGTTCATGCAGAACTTCAGCGAGGACTTCCTCCTCGGCGCGGTGCTCGACGGCGTCATCGCGCTGCCGGCCGCCGACGTGCCCGAGCCGTTCGTGGACGTGGACGACATCGCGGACGCGGCCGTGGCGGCGCTCACCGAGGACGGGCACGCGGGCCGGCTGTACGAGCTGACCGGGCCGCGGCTGCTGACGTTCGCCGAGGTGGCCGACGAACTGTCGAAGGCGACCGGGCGGCAGATCTCCTTCGTCCGCCTCACGCCGGAGGAGTACCTGGCCGCGGCCATGGCCCATGGCGTGCCCGAGGAGGCGGCGCACGGCCTGGCCCACCTGTTCACGGAGATCCTCGACGGCCGCAACGCCTCCGTGGCCGACGGCGTACGCCAGGCGCTCGGCCGCCCGGCGCGCGACTTCACCGCCTTCGCCGCGGCCGCCGCCCAGGCGTGGGTCCTCCCGTCGTAGATCACCGCGCCGCTCCCGGATGCCGGTATCGTGGAACCGGCGTCCGACAGGCCCGTGTGGAAATGGCCGGTCCCAGATTCCGCTAGCCTCACCCTCGTCACTCCCGCGTGCTCGAGAGGTGTAGTCGTGATCGGCTGGCTAGAAGCGGTGGTTCTGGGGTTGCTCCAGGGGCTCACAGAGTTCCTGCCGATCTCCTCCAGCGCCCACATCCGGGTGGTCTCCGCTTTCGCCGGCTGGCAGGATCCGGGGGCGGCGTTCACGGCCGTCATCCAGCTCGGCACGGAGACGGCCGTCCTGATCTACTTCCGCAAGGAGATCTGGGAGATCATCTCCACCTGGACCCGCTCCCTGTTCAACAAGGAGCTGCGCGGCAACTGGGCGGCGCGCATGGGCTGGTACATCATCGCCGGCACGCTGCCCATCGGCGTGCTCGGCCTGGTGCTGAAGGACCAGATCGAGACGGTCTTCCGTGACCTGCGGCTGGTGGGCACGACGCTGATCGTCTTCGCGATCATCCTGTGGTTCGCCGACCACACCGCGCGCAACAAGCTCACGCTGGAAAAGCACCTCAGCTTCCCCCACGCCCTCGTCTACGGCTTCGCCCAGTCGCTAGCCCTGATCCCCGGCGTGTCACGCTCGGGCGGCACCGTGACGGCCGGTCTCCTGCTCGACTACCGGCGCGAGGACGCCGCGAAATACTCCTTCCTGCTCGCCATCCCGGCCGTGCTGGCCTCCGGCCTGTACGAGCTGAAGGACATCGGCGAGGGCGCGGCGCCCGCGTGGGGGCCGACCATCCTGGCCACGGTCATCTCGTTCATCGTCGGCTACGCGGCGGTGTCCTGGTTCCTGAAGTACATCAGCACCCACCGCTTCACCCTCTTCGTGATCTACCGGATCATCCTGGGCTTCTTCGTCATCCTCGCGGTCAGCCTCGACTGGATTCCGGCTCAGGGCTGACGGCGGCCCGCCTCAGGAGGCCCGTCCCTGTGACAGCGTCCTGGGGTAGCGGCTGCACAGGGCGAAGACGACGGCGAAGAGGGCCCAGGCCGTGACGTACGCGATCGGGTGGGCCCACGTGTCACCGATGACGTCGGCCAGCGCCTGACGGCCCTCGAAGTAGACGGCCAGCCCTGCCAGCGCCCCCGGGACCGCGCCCCACCACCGCTGCCACCACAGCTCGTGCGTGATCACCTCGAACACCACGAGCGCGATCGGCCCGAACAGCAGGAACTTCGCCCCGGGCGGGTGCGCCAGCAGCGCTGACAGCACCATGACCGCGACCGCCGACAGGGACGTCAGCAGGACGACGGTGCCGAACGGGGCGGGCTCGTCACGCGGATCGTTTTCGTCGGACACACCGGCCATTCTGACCGACCGTGAGGCGCGACGAGCCAGGAGGGCCGGTGCCGCCCGCCGTCGAGGGTCACCTGACCGGCACGCTCACCTCCGAGGAGGGCGCCACCGCCCGGTAGGTGACCAGCGTGAAGAGCAGCGCCGCCAGGCCGAAGGCGACCGACAGCACGACCACGCCCACACTGCCGTAGACCTCCAGCACCGCCCCACCGGCCAGCCCTGCCACGAACAGGCCGAAGTACTGCGCCGACGACAGCAGGCCCAGCCCGATCGACACGTTGCCCGGCACGACCGTGACGGTCCTGAACTGCTGGGCCGGGGCGGTCATCCAGCCGACCGCGCCCCACAGGAAGCCCCACACCAGGGCGACGGGCAGCGCCAGGTTCGCGACGGGGATGAGCGCCAGGAAGACCGTGGCCGCGGCCAGCCCGATGAGGATCATCCGGCGGGGGCCGTACGCGTCGGTCAGCCGCCCGCCGAGCAGGTTGCCCACGATCCCGCCCAGGCCCCACGCCCACAACAGCGGGGGCAGCGGCAGGTCGAACAGCGACCCGATGTAGCCGTACGCGCTGAACGCCGCCGCGAACGCCAGCAACTGCGTCACCATCACCGCCAACACCCGCCGGTCGCGCAGCGGCTCGAACCGCTCCCGCAGCCGCCCCGACGCCGGGATCCGCACCTCGGGCACCAGGGCCACGACCCCGGCGAGACCGACCAGGCCGAGCGCCACGACCATCCACAACGTGGCCCGCCAGCCCGCCGCCTCGCCCAGCCAGGTCCCGAGCGGCACCCCGATGGCCGACGACACGCTCACCCCGCCCATGACCAGCGCCAGCGCTCGTCCGCGCCGCTCGGGGGTGCTCAGCTCGCTCGCCACGGCCGACGAGGTCGGCGTGAACATCGCCGCCCCCGCCGCCGCGACCACCCGGGTGACCATGACCAGGGTGTACGTCGGGGCCAGCGCGGTCAGCACGTTCCCCGCCACGAACACGCTCATGGCCAGCACCAACAGGGTCCGGCGTGACATGCGCACGGTGAGGGCGGCCAGGACGGGCGACAGGACGGCGTACGACAGCGCGAAGACGGTCATGAGCTGCCCCGCGGCGGGCAGGGACACTCCCAGGTCCGCGGAGATGGGCGGCAGCAGCCCGGCCGTCACGAACATGCCCGTACCGATCGCGAAATTTCCGGCGGCCATCGGATAGAGCCGTGAACTCATGGAGCCTCCATCAGAAAGTTTGAGATCCATCAAACTGACGTATAGTTGGATCGTTGTCAAACAATTAGGCGGAGGTAGGGTTCCACCATGCGTGTGCTACCGCACCCATCCGTCGGCGACCTCCGGCTCACCGAGATCCTGCGGGCGCTGTCCGACCCCGTGCGCCTGGAGATCGTCGTCAGGCTCGCCGCCGCCGGAGAGCTGACCTGCACCGGCGCCGGCCACGACCTCGGCGTGCACAAGTCCACCGCCTCGCACCACTACCGCACGCTGCGCGAGGCCGGCGTGGTGATGACCAAGCAGGAGGGACGGCTCAACTACATGAGCCTGCGCCGCGACGACCTGGAGGCCCGCTTCCCCGGCCTGCTCGCCTCGGTCCTGTCGTCCGCCTCCCGCGCCGACCCCGAGCCCACCGCGCCCGGCGGCGACACCGGCCCGGCCGCCGCCCGCGTCCCCGCCGGGGCCGATGCGGGGCGCTGACGCGGGGCTGCCGATCCGGCACGTCCTGCCCGAGCTGCTGGCCGCGCTCGACCGGCACGGCAGCGCCGTGCTGACCGCCCCGCCCGGCACCGGCAAGACCACCGTGGTGCCGCTCGCCCTGGCCGCCGCGGGCCTGCGGGTGCTGGTGGCCGAGCCACGACGGCTGGCCGTCCGCGCGGCGGCCCGGCGGATGGGCGTCAGCTACACGATCAGGGGCGAACGCCACACGGGCGCGAACCCCATGGTCGAGGTCGTCACGACCGGCGTGCTGCTCCAACGGCTCCAGCGCGACCAGGAGCTGACCGGGGTCGACGCGGTCATGCTCGACGAGTGCCACGAGCGCCACCTCGACGCGGACACGGCACTGGCGTTCCTCCTCGACGTACGCGACACGCTCCGCCCCGACCTGCGCCTGCTGGCCACCTCCGCCACCGCCGACGCCGCCCCGTGGGCCGGGCTCCTGGGCGGCCCCGTCGTCGCGGCCACCGGCGACGCCCATCCCGTGGAGACGATCTGGGCCCCGCCGCCGCGCCCGGTCGCCCCGCCGCACGGCCTGCGCGTCGACCCCGCGCTGCTGTCCCACGTGGCCTCGGTGGTCCGCAGGGCGCTGGCCGAACGTGACGGCGACGTGCTGTGCTTCCTGCCCGGCGTGGCCGAGATCGCCAAGGTGGCCGCGATGCTCGCCGGAGAGGTGGACGAGCTGCTCCAGGTGCACGGCCAGGCCCCGGCCCGGGTCCAGGACGCCGTGCTGTCGCCGGGCTCGGCCCGCCGGGTGGTGCTGGCCACGTCGGTCGCGGAGTCGAGCCTGACCGTTCCCGGTGTCCGGGTGGTGGTGGACTCGGGGCTGGCGCGCGAGCCGCGTACCGATCACGCCCGTGGCCTGGGCTCACTCACCACGGTCAGGGTCTCGAAGGCGTCCGCCACGCAGCGGGCGGGGCGAGCGGGCCGCGAGGCCCCCGGCGCGGTCTACCGGTGCTGGCCGGCCGCCGACCACGACCGGCTCGCCGAGCACGCCCGGCCGGAGATCGCGCTGGCCGACCTGACGGGGTTCGCGCTGCAGGCGGCCTGCTGGGGCGCTCCCGGCGCCGCCGGGCTGGC